>CAKVCJ010000416.1 GCA_934725655.1 uncultured Brachyspira sp. | reverse complement strand
GTTTGGCGATTATCAACTTGAAAATTTTAAATTCTATAACGGATTAAAGTTTTTTTATTTCGTCTATGGTTAAGCCTGTGTATTTTGAAATTAGGTTAATATCCGCTCCGTCTTTTTTCATTGCAGTTGCCATTGAGATTTGTTCGGCATGCCTGCCCGCTTCAAACCCTTCTTCTCGTTCTCTATTAAGCATCATTTTTTGCCCCAATAAAAATGCATCTCGGGCGTCATAAGCTCTCATTAATTTATCGTCAGAAGTAAATTTTTTGTATTCTTCAATTACTTTCGTCATAATCGGGTTTGCCTCCTTAAGTTCATTTTCAATTAATTCTAAATTTTTACTTGTAAAAAATTTCATCCAAGTTAATAATCTATTCTTTTTAAGTTCGTCTAAAGTTGATTTTTCAATTATTTCAATAAACCTTTTCGCTTCTATAATATGCATTTGAATAAAATCTAAATCTATATTATGGTTTTTCGTATCGATTAATTTAAAACAGCGATGCGGTTTACCTTCGTCTCCGAAATCTAAATTAAAATTAAGCAAATTTATGCTAATAATTCTTGGGAGCTTTTTATAATCTTCGCCTTCTTTCAATTCGTTTACAATATTTTTTGAAATATAATAAAAAATTCTTTTTACGAAATCCATATTTCCGCATAATTGGATTTCGATAATAACAGTTTGATTGTCTTTTGTTTTCGCTTTAATGTCGATTATCGATTCCTTCAAATCAATATTTTCGGATAAATTATAAGGGTCGATTATTTCCAAATCTTTAACTTCCTCAAAATTAAAATCGCTTAAAGCGGCGTTAACCATATCCTCAAGCATATTTTCATTTCCATTTTTGCCGAGTAAGTATCGGACGAATAGGTCGTTTAGTTTGTCAATTTCTCTATTTCTTTTCATAAGATATATTATAACAGAATAATTTTATTTGTCAAAATAGAATACGATTTATATTTATTCTGAATTCGATAAAGATATAGCGAAGTAAATTAAGAATTTGGTTGATTAGGATAATTGAGGGGAAGGATTGAATTTGCAAGAGTTAATGGATTATAAATTGGATTTTTAGATATAAATTATTGTAAAATATAAATAAAGTTAACATTTCAGAATTGAGGGAATAAAATTTCTGTTAATTAATTTGATAAAATTTAAAATTAAAAATATATCAAATAAACTAAAAAACTAAGAATTCTGACTGCTAATTTTTTTACTGAAAGCGGGCTTCACTCTGTTGGCTTTTAGCCTTGCTTATTTATTTACAAAAAAGAAGACGCTTTTCACACTGTCCACCGTTGGCGAAAGCAGGCAGATGCCAAAAGTTAATTCTTTTTGTAAGATAAAGCAAAAATTTTTGTTCTTTTTTTATAGAAAAAATAACAAACCTTTTATATCATAAACATATGAAAATTATAATATTGTTTTTAAAATATAAAAATATATAATAATTATATGGAAAATTTCATTATAGGGAAATTAATTAAACAGC
>CAKVCJ010000415.1 GCA_934725655.1 uncultured Brachyspira sp. | reverse complement strand
AGAAACATTCAATAAAAATAATATAATAGCTATTACTTTACCAGTCTTTATCAATTCTTCCTCCGCCGTAATATTGATCGTCATTTTCTTTATCTTTTCTATATTGCCTTAAAGAATCTAACAGCCTATCAATATCAGTTTGTGTATTTTGCTCTTCATCATCTTCGTTATTATTATTATTTTGATTATTATCTTGATTATTGTTTTGATTGTTGTCTTGATTATTTTCTCCATTGTTGTTTTGATTATTCTCATCATTATTTTGATTGTTATTATTTTGCTCATCATTATTATTTTGATTATCTTGATTATTCTGATTATTATCTTGGTTGTTATTGTTTTGATTATTATTTTGATTGTTGTTATTATCTTGATTGTCTTGGGTATTTTGATTGGAATTAGCATCATCTTGATTATTATTATTATTTTGAGCAGACTCACCGCTATTTTTTTTCTGCTCTTCCAATTTCTTTTTGGCATATTCTAAAGCACTTTTAGCATTATTATCATTAGGATTATTTACCAAAGATTCTATCAATTCTTCTATAGCCCCTGCATAATCTTCCATTTCTATTTTGCTTATGCCGGCATTATAATAAGTTGAGCTTTTTATATCCTTAGAAGTCTTTTCTGTAAAATTCTTTTTAGCCATATCAAAAGCTTGAACTGCTGACTCCATATCTCCCATAGAAGATAAAGTAGTGCCCATATTATAATATATTTCAGGAGACTTAGGCAGCTTGCTTAAAGCCTTTTCATATAAACTTATAGCATTATCATAATCGCCTTTTCTTAATAATCTGTTAGCCCTATCAACATCAATCTTCGCTGTAAACTCATTTAAAGAAAAAGCATAAGAACTTGAAAATAATATCAAAAACAGCAGTAATATTTTTATTCTAAACAACACAATGCAAATCACCTATTTATTTAATATCTTTAATGATACTACTTTTATTATTTTTGTAAAGAACTCTTTTTTGCGTTAATATATTTAATATACTAGCAATTATAATTAAAATAGTTGAAGCAAACAAAAATATTTGAAATCTATCTTTATAGCTTCTATTATTTTTTATTGTAGAGACACTATCCATATTATTTTTTATATCATCAAATATAGTTTTTAAAGATACATTATCAGAAATATAAGACTTACCGCCTGTGGAGTCTGCTATTAATTTTAATGTTTTATCATCTCTTTTAGATATAACAGTTTTTTCCGAATAACCAATATCACTTTTTATGCTAGCCCCAAGTTCAGACCCAACCCCGACAGTATAAACACTAATATCATTGTCTTTTAATTCTTTTAATATATTATCAAAATACCCCGCATGATCCTCACCATCTGTTATAAGTATAATTGACTTCTTTCCCGGAATATTAACATTAAAAGTATTTTTTGCAGTAACTAAAGCATCAGCAATTCTTGTACCTTGCAAAGTTACAGATTTAGTGTTTAATTCATTTAATATATAAGAAAAAGTTTCCATATCCTGAGTAAAAGGCGAAG
>CAKVCJ010000414.1 GCA_934725655.1 uncultured Brachyspira sp. | reverse complement strand
TCTGCTACAGTTTTTGCTCTTTTTTCTGATAGGGCTTGATTGTAATTTGCTTCTCCTGTATTGTCAGTATGTCCTTCGACTATGATTTCTCTGTCTGGGTAAGTTTCTTTGATTGCATTTATAATACTATCAACAGTGCCTTTAGCATCTTCTCTAAGTGTATAAGAATCTGTATCAAATAAAATCTCTCCAAGTCTAATTACTAACCCTTCAGGAACAGTATCAACTATAACATCATTATTAAGATTATCTTCTAATTTTTTTCTGTTAAGCTCTTTTTCTTCTTCTGTAATAGTGCTGTAAATTTTATAAGTACTTATAATATTCATCTTGTATTGCAAGCTAAGGTAAGATAAATTTTTGCCGTATCCAAATAATATCTGATATCTCTCAGTTTGTGATACAGGTATATTTTTGTTCATATCCCATAAAAAAGTTCCATAATTAAAACCATATATTCTCTCAGGATAACCATTTTTAGAAAGCCCCGCCTGAAGCAAATCTTTATCAGTCATAATATGATATTGTATAACAGCAAGAGGCTCATTATTATCATTTGTTTCAATGTTGGCAAATAAATAATCAGCAGATAATGCCATAGCGAGATTAGGAGCATTATTAACTTTTACTATCTCCATAGCTTCACTATTCCAAGAATGTGTGAGGGATATTTCTTTATCTGGAAATGTAGGAATATGCCTTACATTCGGCATAAAATAATTATAAGGTACTTCAAATTTACCGTTTGTATGTATTATAAAATCGCTTGAATATTCTTCTTCCAAATGAAAAACACTATCTTTGTCGTATAGCCTAAAAATTTTAAATACGCCGCTTACTCTGTATCCGCCTTTAGGGGCTATTGCTATAACAGTTAAATCTACAATGTTTCTTTCTTTATAAGTTTTTTTTAGTAAGCCGTTTTCATAATATTCCACATCAGCAGTTTTTACAGATTCAATCCTCTCTCCAACTTTAAGATTCCAAAAGAATTTATGCGATATCGTTTGAGTATAAGAAATATTAAAAATAAATATTGTGAAAATTAATATAAATTTTATTTTACTCATATTAACCTTTATTTTTCATTCTCTTATTCTCTTCTTTTATCTTTTGTTTTTGAGCTCTCTGTTCAAGTTTTAATTTTAATTTATCCAAAGTTCCAGCTTCTTTTTTGATATCTTCTTCAGTTTTTTCAGTTTTAAATGAAATAACAGATTTATATAACTGTAGGAATATATATTGTAATTCTTTAATTCTATTATCCATCATTTCCATGCTTGTACTGCTGGTATTAGATAATTTACTTACATTTTCTATAGAACTAACAAGTCTTTTAATATCACTTTCAGTAGTATTAACAACATTAACAACATCTTCAGCTAATTTATCAACGCTTGTTATATTTTGTCCCACAGTAGAACTCATCTGCATCTGTTTTATAGATAACTCTTGAATATACTCAGTAATGCTATTTAAGTTTGAAATATTGGATAATATATCCCTTCTTCCAATATCAAGTTCATCAT
>CAKVCJ010000413.1 GCA_934725655.1 uncultured Brachyspira sp. | reverse complement strand
TGCCTCCAATTTAAAATAAAAAGGCAGTCATATATATTAATATATATGACTGCCTTTTTATTTTAAATTGGAGGCATTTATGAAATTTATAAAGAATTTTCTTAGGAAATTAATATTAAAAATATATCCTAAAGCTATAAGTTCTTATGATAAAAGTTTTATTAAAGAAGGATATAAAATGTTTATGAAAATAGAAAATTTTTTTAAATATGGTACAATTGACATTTTTACAGGAATTTCTATAGAAACTTCAACATATTGCAATAGAAGATGTACATATTGTCCTAATCATGATAATCCTACTCCAACACTATTTGCAGATGAAAGTATTATATATAAGGCATTAAATGATTTAAAAAATATGAAATATTCAGGTTGGATAACTTGGAATTTTTTTAACGAACCTACATTAGATGATAGGTTATTAAAATTTTTTAAAGATGCAACAATAATAGCACCTTCTATTACTAATATATTAATTAGTAATGGAGACTTTTTGAGTTTAGAAAAAGCTCAAGAATATAAAAAACATGGTGTAGATCAATTTATAGTTACAATACATGATAAAAATCCAGATAGATTATATAATAAATTACTACCTATTAAAGAAAATATTGGTGAATCTTTCATTTTAAAAAAACAGCTAAATAAAGAAGAAATGTACACAAGAGCTGGGAACATAAAGGTAGATAGAACTAATCTTTCATTCACTTCATGTAACTTTTGTGTTAATCCTGTAATAGATAAAGATGGAAATGTATTAATGTGCTGTAATGATTATTTTAGAGAAACTAAAAGAGGTAATATAATGAATAGTTCAATTATTGATATATGGAATGATAAAGAATATAAACGTATTAGAAAAGAATTAATAAATAATCTTGAAAATGCAGCTAAAAATAAAACTATACCAGAGGTTTGTATTCGATGTTTTTATACTATGAATGGAATTAATCAATAATGAAAAAAGAGGTTTTTTAATGGACAACTATGAAATATATAATAAACTATATAAAAAATATTCAAATACTTTTGGATATACAGGTGGTATTAGATATCAATTTTATTTAATAAAAACATTATTAAAATATATAAATAATAAAGATATTAATACTATATTAGACATAGGTGCTGGTGAAGGCTCTAAAACATATTTACTATCAGAATGTTTTAATAATTCTAAAGTGCTTGGTATAGATTTTACAGAAGAGGGTATTAATTTAGCAAAAAATAAATACAAAAAATCAAATTTATATTTTGAAAAACTTGATGTATTTAATATAAATAAAAAGAAAACAAGCTATGATATAGTTAGCTGTTTTGAAGTATTAGAACATGTTGAAGATTGGCAAACTTTATTGAAAAAAATTACTGATATATCTGATAAATACATTTTGATTTCTGTTCCTACAGGAAGAATGAGAGAATATGAAATAAATATAGGACATTTACGAAATTTTAAAAAGGGAGAAATAGAAGATTTCCTTAAATCAAATGGGTTTGATGTTATCAAAGTTTTCTATGCAGGATTTCCGTT
>CAKVCJ010000412.1 GCA_934725655.1 uncultured Brachyspira sp. | reverse complement strand
TTGATGCTGTAATACATAATCACCCATCAGGTCAGCTTACTCCTTCAAGGGCAGATTTGGCTATAGCAAGCGAATTAGGCAATAATGCTGGAGTTGGTTTTTATATAGTTAATAATGATGTTGATGATTTTTATGAAGTTGTAAGGCCAATTAGAAAAGAAAATGTAAAAAACATAGATGCACCTGATGCCTTATTTATGTTCACAGAAAACGGACTTTTAAGCAAAATATTAAAAAAATATGAATACAGACAAGAGCAGACTGAACTTGTAGAAGCCACAATAGAGGCTTTTAATACAAATAAACATTTAATATCAGAAGCAGGCACTGGAATAGGTAAATCATTTGCATATTTAATACCTGCTTTATTATGGCTCAAAGAAAATAAAACAAGAATAGTAGTTTCAACAAATACAATAAATCTGCAGGAACAAATTATAAATAAAGATTTACCGTCTATAATAGATGCTATAGCTCCAAATGTAAAGTATGCTTTAGTAAAGGGACGTAACAATTATGTATGCATTAAAAAAGTAAAAGATGCTTTGAATGATACTGATAAATTAGATTTTGAAGACCAAATTGAATTTTTTGAAGATATTGATAATTGGCTCAACATTACAAAAGACGGCTCTATTACAGATTTGGGCTACAAACCAAAATCTGAATTATGGGAAATGGTTGCCTGCGATACTGACACTTGCACTCATAGAAAATGTGAATATTTAGAAGATTGTTATTTTTATAAAATGCGTAAACAGCTTAATGCCGCACAATTATTAATAGTTAATCATCATATACTATGTGCAGATTTATCTTTGCATGCAGAAACTTCAGGCAGATATAGCCTGCTTCCAAAATATACAAAAGTGATAATTGATGAGGCTCATAATTTTGAAAACTCAGCTTCAAGTTATTTTGGAGATGAGGGAAGCAAAAATGGCATATTAAAAGCTCTTTTTTATATATCAAGAATTAAAAAAAATAAAAGACTTGGTGTAATAGAAACTATTAATAATATGGTTAATCAGAATAAATCTTCTATAGAGATAGAGGATTATAGAGAATTATTAGAGTTAATTAATAGTGTACATGAAATAACTTCAAGAGTGAGGAATGTGGTAGATGAATCTTCAAAACAGTTTTTAAACTACTGCCACAAAAATATACAAACAAAAGAGGGATTAGGATTTAAATTTAGAATATGCCCAGAAATAATCATTAATAATAAATGGAAAGAAGAAGGAATTAAACCTCTAAGAGAGATGGTTTTAGTTATTACTTCATTGGTTAATGCATGCGATAAGCTTTACAAAAAATTCTTTGACATAGCAATAGACAAGGGCTTTGATTATGAAGAGATAGCACAGATGAGTAATGCTTATCTTGAAAGACTTAAAAGACAATTAATATCACTCAATGCTGCAATAGATTATAAAAAAGATGAATATATAAGATGGATTGAAGCAAGAATAACTAAAAAAGGCAATCTAATACTTAATTGGCATCTTACCCCTGTTACAGTAGCTAAAAACTT
>CAKVCJ010000411.1 GCA_934725655.1 uncultured Brachyspira sp. | reverse complement strand
AATATGGAGTTCCTTTAACTGATGAAAATTTAGAAAAATGCAAATCTTCCGATTCTGTGCTTTTGGGTGCTGTTGGCGGGCCTAAATGGGATAATGTTCTTCCAGAAAACAGACCGGAGAAGGGACTTCTTAAATTAAGAAAAGGTATGGGGCTTTATGCTAATATTAGGCCTATAAAAATGCTTAAACCATTAGAATATGCTTCCCCTCTAAAAGATATTGTTACTAAAAATGATATAGATTTTGTTATAGTGAGAGAGCTTACTGGGGGCGTATATTTTGGAGAGCATAAATTTGAAAACACTAATAATACAAAAAAAGCAATAGATATTATGCCTTATGATGAAAATGAAATAAAAAGAATAGGTAAGGTTGCTTTTGAGATGGCTAAAAAACTTAAAAAGCCTCTTACTTCTGTTGATAAAGCTAATGTGCTTCATACTTCTAAATTATGGCGTGAGGTTATGAATAATTTATCAAAAGAATACAGCGGCATTAAATATAATGATATGTATGTAGACAATGCTGCTATGCAGATTATTGCTAATCCTTCTCAGTTTGGTATTATAGTAACAGAAAACATGTTTGGCGATATTCTCTCTGATGAGGCTAGCGTTATAACTGGTTCTATTGGTATGGCTCCTTCTGCAAGTCTTGCTGATAATACTGTTGGTATGTATGAGCCTATTCATGGTTCTGCTCCTGATATTGCGGGTAAGGATTTGGTTAATCCTATAGGTACTATACTTTCTCTTGCTATGATGTTTAGACATTCTTTTAATTTGGATAAAGAGGCAGAAAATATAGAAAATGCCGTTTATAAAACCATAGAAGATGGATATAGAACTATAGATATTATGCCTAAAGATAAAAATATATCTAATTTATACAAGTTAGTAAAATGTTCTGAAATATCAGATATTATTGTATCTAATATATAAAAATAATTAATTGTATTATAGTTCATATTTACTTGATTATGATAATATAATTATGTAATTTAACTTGACAATTCAGTTTTAATGTACATAATTATATTATATAGAAAAAATTAGGATTTGTATAAGTGGAATATAATGATAAAGAAACTATTTTAGAATTACAAGAAGATAATAAACTTCTTTCTTCTAAAATAGATATCTATAAAGAAGAGATAAATGAGTTAAAACAAAAATTGGAATATGCACAGAAATTTTTTGTTTTATATGAAAATATTATGGAACAATCCAGAAATGAAACAAAGGAACTTAATAATAAAGTAAAAGAGTTGGAAGCAGAAATTAAAAGGTTAAAGAATGCATAATATTTATTATCCTCTTAAGAAAAATGATAATATATATATAGCTGTGCTTTCTAAAGAATTAAATTTAAATCCTAAAGATATTACTTTAGAATATAGAGACAATCAAGAGAAAAGTTTTTTTAATGCTATTGGTTTTGACATTAAAAAAGCTATTTTTATGCATCAAGTTCATAAAGATAATATAGTAAAAATAGATGAAGCTAATATTAATTTATTTGGAAGCAGAAAAAAATTAGT
>CAKVCJ010000410.1 GCA_934725655.1 uncultured Brachyspira sp. | reverse complement strand
GTTCTATTTATCCTGACATAAAATATGAAGCAAGTATTATGTCTTCTATCAGCAATGAATCTGGACTTATATTAGACAGTATGATAAATGCTTTGGGAGCTATTAAATCCACTTTGGCTTCAGATTATTTGGCAGAGAAATATACTAATGATGTGATTGGCTCAAGCACAAAGATAGAGATATTGAGATATTTTTCTGAGACTAAAGACACTAAAGGTGAAGTTATTTGCAGGAATGTGGCGCAAAATACAGGTGAGCCTGCTTTGGTTAGGTATATGGGGATAGTGGCAATGGGAGCTTATCCGAGTGCTGAAAATTATGAGATATTACAAAAAATATTAAAAGAGGATTTGCCTGAAGTTACTGCGAGAGTTATTTATATACTTCCAGAGTATAGTGCTTATGGGGACATTAAAACAGATATTGTTGAAGCTTGCAAAAATGACAGCGAATCTGTGAGGATATATGCTATTAAGGCTTTGGACAATTATAAAACAGAGCCAGAGATTCAGGAGCTTTTGCTTTATAGGCTTCAAAATGATAATTCTGAAAATATTACTCTTGAAGTATTAAATCTTTATAGCGATTCTATGCCTACGGGAGAAATGTTTGATGCTATTAAAAAATTAGCCGACTCTTCTGCAAATAAAAAGATTAAAGACAAGGCAAAATCTATAGTAGAAGGTTCTAATACAACAGCAGAGACAACTACAGCTACTGCTTATTAATGGTTATGATTTTAAAAGAGATTGTCAAAGAGTTAGAAATTATTTTATCGGATATTGCATTTTCTGGTATAGATAATATTGACAGTTCATTTGTAGAAAAAATAGAGCTTCTTGAAAAAAAAGCTATGGAAAATAAAATAACTAATCTTAGTAATTTATTAAACGATTTTATAAACTCAATTAAAGATTATAAATTAGAAGATTCAAGAGAGAATTTACAAAGAGTTTTTATAAATGTTTCTAAATTAGATTTTTATATAAAGAATGCATCATATTAAAAACTATTTAAATTTATTATTCTTGGGCTTTGCCCCAGCCCCCACTTCTTTTGCCGAATAGGCACCTACTCGGTGGTGACCCAAAGAAGCAAAAGGACTGCATTTTTTAAGCTCAAATATAAATATTGCTTAATACATTAGATATATATTGTATTATATTAATTATTATTTCTTAATAGTTTTGTTTCCTATACTATCTTTTTCTTCGTTTTGTTTATTATCTTCTTTCGCTGTCATCATAACAGAATTATTAACAACATTATCAGCATTTCCATCATCTTCTGAAGGTCTTACTATTTGAGCTTTATCTGCTAATGATGATTTGAATATTTTTGTAGCTTCATCTTCGCTTTGATTTTCCATAATTGCAGTAGTTGCTGCAGATTCTGAAGCCATTAAATCGCCGCTAGAGTGTACTATCATAACATCTTCTGGTCTGACAGTTATAAGTCCGTTAGCTGTTCTAACTGCCAAAGCAACTCCAGTATCATTTTCCATAACCATCTCAACAGGTCCTAAAAATCTATTTCCAGCCTCGTCCATTA
>CAKVCJ010000409.1 GCA_934725655.1 uncultured Brachyspira sp. | reverse complement strand
GTATTTGTTTTACTAATTCTTAATTTTAATAAATAATTGAAATCATGGAACTTTTTATATATTTCTAATATATCGGTAAGAGGCGCTAATACCATTATAGGATTTGTTTTTTGGTATGATTTTATCCATAATTTTTTATTAGTTATATATAATGTTCCTCTATACATTTCTCTAAATCTTCTATGTTCTTTATTGTCATAATATTCTGTAAGTCTTCTTATATCATCTATAATCAAAAAACAACCTTCGTCTTCTCCAAAAATATGGTCTAAATCGGTTTCTACAAAATATTTATTTTCTACATAGCCTACAATTTCATTATAAATTTCATCCACTTTTTCTTCTTCTGCACGCCTTCTTTCTTCATCATTTTCTATACGCTCTCTATTAATATTAAAATATCTAATTTTTTCTTCTAAAATTTTTCTTAATACATTATCTTTTTCCGCCCATTTTTCAATTCCATTTTTTAGAAATAAGATTTTATCGTCTATTCCATCGATTTTATTTAAATGAACTTATATTACATTAGTATATAAAACTTTTATTTTTTCTCTATCTTTTCTTGACAATTTGCCAAATTCGTTTTGTAAATATAAAATTTCATCATCTATTCCTTCAATTTTTGCTAAATTATATTTAATTAAATTCATATATAAAAAATTTGTTTTTTCTCTATCCTTTCCTGATAATTTTGAAATTTCATTTTGTAAATATAAAATTTTGTCGTCTATTCCATCGATTTTATAAAAAATTAGATTAAATTTTCTTTCAAAATTAACCATTTTAATTTTTTTAATAGTCTTTATAAAATATAAAATAGATAATATAATGGTAATAAGACATATTGTTAGTAAAAATATACCAAATTCTTTCATATCTTCATCGCTATGTTTTAATAATAAGAAAGCTTCATAAGTTATTGGTAAAACTATTGAATATGTAATAAGCACAAGAGCAAATTTCTTCTCATAAGTGTCTTTTCTACGAAGTATAATTCTAAGAAATGTTAAATCAATTATAGCAAAAAGTATCATTTTAAATTCTGACTTCATACCAGATATTGCCCCTATATAAATTAACAAAGCGGCATATATTATTGACATTTTAGTAAATCCACGCATTTTAACTCTCCTTTTTCATTTATTAAAGTAGGTAAAAATTATTAATTTCTACCTACCGTATCCGTTCAACTTTACTTATAAAGCTGGGGCATGTCTACCTTTATTATTTCCGTCTGGATGCCTAATGCAAGAACCATTTATCAATGACAAAAGGGAAGGAAATTTTTGCCCGCAATATTTACAAATATATTGAGATTTCTCTCCTCCCTCGTAAAGCTTATGCCTGCCTTTGTTATTTCCGTCTGGATGCCTAATGCATGAACCATTTGTCAATGACGAAACTGAAGGAAAACTTTGCCCACAGTATTCGCAATAAAATTTTTCTGACATTTTTTATCTCCTTTTAATTTAAATTTTTTATTATATTATAACATATAACTAGTATCATATAGTGATACTTGTTTTTATTTTTCCCAAAAATATTTTGTATATAAAA
>CAKVCJ010000408.1 GCA_934725655.1 uncultured Brachyspira sp. | reverse complement strand
AATATTATTTTTTTCATTTCTTCGTCTTTATATCTCTTTCCTAAATCATGACATAAAGCGGCGATTGAAGTTTTGAAAATGTCTATATTATATTTTTCTGAAATTTTAACTGCAAGCTCTCTTGTTGAAATTATATGCTCTTCTCTAAAAGGAAGATATTTTTTTATATATTCGATTATTTTATTTTCCGTTTCGTTAAATTCTATTTTTTTTAATTTATTCATTTTAATTCTTTTAATCAAAATTATAAATTTAAAATATTAAGTTTTTATTAAATATTTTCCGATAATAAATAAACATTTTATGCCGTTTTTCGATAAGCATATTCAAACATTACCGCTCTGCTCTGCTCTGCTCTGCTCTGCTCTGCTCTGCTCTGCTCTGCTCTTATATTTAAACCAATTTCATTTTCCGCATTTTCTAAAAAATACCTACTAGGATGTCCTGCACAAAATGTTATACTCCATTTAGGCTCATTATATAAATTTGATGCGGAACTATTTTCAGCGAATTTATTTAAACATAAATCTTTTCTAACAAAAAAAGCGTTTACTCCCAAAAGATTAGTGCCGACTAACTGATAACCTTTATCATTAGCTAAATTCGTAATACTTTCTAAAGACGCTCCTTGTCTATCCGAACCGTCCCATATATTAGTAGGATTATAAGGCATTATCCATTTCATTGGAGGAGGAAATTTCGCATTATATTCAATAATAATTACTCTTGGATTTATTACATTTATAGCGTTAAATACATGATGATCGTTACCGTCAATATCTATTGATAATAAATCTATTTCTTTTATATCGGATGCTTTTGTTTCGGATAAAATATTATTAATATTTTCAGCGTCAATAAATCTATTTAATACCGTTAATTTACCGCTTGATATAGGCGACTTAAAATTATTTTTTATCATATCGCAATAATCTTCGCTTCCCTCTATAAAAACGCCGCTCCAACCTTGCATTAATAAATAATGACTGTTGCATTCTAATCCATCCTGCACTCCAAATTCTACAAAAAATTTATTTGTTGTTCCTATTCGATTAAATATTTCATTTATAATGCCGTCTTCATCATTTTGACTAAAAACTTTATAGCCAAACTTTTCTAATCTTTTTTCATCTTTATATCTATCCTCTTTTAACAAGTTCATAACACAATTATAAGATATTAATTGTTTAATAGAATTTAAATTTTTATCTATATTATTAATATTATTAATATGATGTTCATTAACAATGCCATGTAAAATAGTTCTAATACTATCTCTTAATTTTCTATTTGGTATAAACCAAACTATATTGTCTATTGCTTTTGTAATTTCACTGTTCATAATTCAAAATCCTTAATTTATAATAATATATTTTGACATTATACTATATTTATTAATAATTGCAACTTTATATAAAACATTTCTATTTAATTTAATTAATGTAAATCATTATATACAAATATTTATAAATTTATAAAAATAATTTTAACGCTTAATAGTTTAAATTATTGATAAAATTCTTTTTATATATATAATCAATTTATAATATTAATCGAGGATTAAGTATGCAAAATTATTT
>CAKVCJ010000407.1 GCA_934725655.1 uncultured Brachyspira sp. | reverse complement strand
AGCTCCAACTTCTTGCTTTAATATTCTTATCTCCTTATCACTCATTCTTAATGCTTCTGCTGATATCATAATTTTTTATCTCCTAAGTTATTTTTTTATTTAATTATTTTTTATATTAATAAGTTTAATTTTCTCTCTGGAACTATATTATAATTTTGTACGCTTACAACCTCTTCTTCTATACTGTCTGCTCCAAATCCATTTAAATTATTGCCTCCAAACTCAAACTCTCCATTTTCATTTGGCATATCCTGTCTAAGCATTACATCAAAACCTTCTATGTTTATTCCAATCTCATTTAAAGATGTAATAACTGTATCTAAGTTTTTTGTAAATATGTCTTTTATTTCAGCATTATCTACAAATATTTTTCCTACTAAATTGTTGTCCGCATCCATACTTATTTTTAATCTCACCTTACCCAAATATTCAGGGTTAAGAGACATTAAAACTTCACTCTTGCCGTTATTAACAGCAACTTGTGCCTTCTCTACCAATTTTGACATCAAATCTTGAAATCTAATTATGTTCTCAGCAAGGCTGCTAGTATTTTGTGTTTTAGATACATTGTTGTAATGATTATATCCTTTTAAACTGGAAGAAGAATCTTTCATGTTAATGATTGTAAGTTCGCTTCCTTTTTCATCGGATATAGTATTATTTAAATTACTGTTATTATTTTCTTTAGCTTCCTGCAATCTCATCTCTCTTTTATCAGCAACATTATTATCATCATTACTTATAAAAGTTTCTGCAGAATTATTAATTATTTCATCATTAGTTTCTGTTATTTGTATATCTTTGGCATCTTTTATATCTGCTTTTTCTATATTATTATTTTTTTCTTCAATAACTGCATTTTCTTTTATATTATCTTTATTATCTTCAACTAAATCAAATATGTCTGATAATTTTTCAATATTGTTATCATCATCATTTTGATAAGATATAGCAATCTCCTCTAAACTTTCTAAAGCTATTATTAAATCAGTAATTTCTTTTTTATCTTTTTCATCTTTTTCATCTAATTCTTCTAAATTAATATTTTTTAGCTCTTCTTTTATATTCTCTATATCTTTAAGCAATGAAGATAATTTCTCTTCATTAACTTTATTATCTATATTAATGTTTTTATCTATTTGCGCCTTTTTATCTGCTTTGTAATTTTCTATTATGAGTCCTGCTTTATCAATTAATTTTTTTGCTTTTTCTTTGGAAGTCATTATATCTTTTTTAATTTCATTATTGTCTGTATTTTCTTTTTCTTCTATATTATTTATATTTTTATTTTCTTCGTTGTTGTTTACTTCTGCTTTTTTCTCACTTACAGTTTCTTCTAACTCACTATTTTTAACTTCATCTGTGTTATTTTCAATACTTTCTCTTTTTATGTTTTCACTGCTGTCAGTATTTTGAGAGTTTTCATCTGTTATATTGTTTTTATATAAACTATCTTGATAATTTTCTTCTTTTTCTATAGATTTGTTTGTAACACTTTGAGAATAAATATCTTCGCTATTTTTTGCTTCATCTAGCATTTTAGCGAAACTATTATTATTATCATCATATAGATTATAAATTGTATTATTGTTATTAGCAGATATATTGCTGTCATTAAAAG
>CAKVCJ010000406.1 GCA_934725655.1 uncultured Brachyspira sp. | reverse complement strand
TATGAAGATGTATTAAATAATAATAGAGATATTAAATCCGCTTTGGAACAGGCTGCAAGTCAAATAAGCGGAGCTACTGGAAGAAAGATAGTTAAATAAAAAATGTTAATAAAAATATTATTGACTTTTTGATAAAAAGTTATAAGTTAATAAACAATTTTATTTTACGGAGTTTATATTTATGAAATATTTTTGTAAAATTGCATTTGCTATATTGCTTACAATAGCAGTTATTTCATGCGGAGATTCAAAATCAAAAAATGAAATCGTAGAATTGCCAACTATAGACGAGAATACCGAAACTGAAATAACAGTTTGGGCATGGAATATCGCGGCTAAAGCTTTAATGGAAACAGCTAAAACTTTCAACGAAAAGTATCCTAAAATTAAAGTAAATGTTATGGAACTTGCGGGAGGATTAAGCGCTTATGAAAGATACAGCGTAATTTTTTCTTCTGGAGTAGGAGTTCCCGATGTAATTCAAGTAGAAAGCGATTATATACAAACTTTTGCAGAAGTATATCCTCAACATTTTTTAGATTTAAAACAATATATAGATATTGAGGGGAAAGTCGACCCTTCTAAAATTTCTACAAGTTATGACAGTGAAGGAAAACTCGTTTCTATTCCTTGGGATTCCGCTCCCGTAGTTATGTTTTATAGAGAAGATTTGTTTAATAGGGCTGGCATAGACGCAGCGTCTATAATCACATGGGAAGATTATATAGAAGCTGGTAAAAAATTGCAGTCCGTATTTCCAAATGTAAAAATGAACGGTTTCGCTTACTCTAAAGACGATAATTTTTGGAGATGTTTATTAGTTGAAAATAATACTTATTTTTTAAATAAAAATGGGGAGATAACAATATCTTCTCCTAAAAGTATAGAAACTTTAAGTATAATGAAGAGATTGAAAGACGAAGGAATAACTTTGAATACCGTTAATTGGGACGGACAAATAAGTGCTAGTAAAAACGGAACTGTGGCGACTCAAATAATAGGATGTTGGTGGGCTGGAACTATAAAAGACCAAATGCCTGAAATGAAAGGAAAATGGAAAATTATGCCAATGCCAGCTTTTACAAAAGACGGCGTTAGAGCTTCTTCATTGGGCGGTTCTGATTTATCTGTAACCGCTTCCGACCCTATAAAACAAGCGGCTTCTGTAGAATTTGTAAGAGAAAGTTTAATGAATACGGATAATCAACTTATGATGTATGAAAAATATAGTTTATTCCCTTCATATTTGCCAGCTTATGATGACGAGAGATTTAATAAATCCGACTATTATTTTGGAGATAATTTTAATCAAATGTTATCTTCTATTACGATGGAAATACCGCAAGCTATATATACATCTGAAAATTATAGCGAAATTAGAAATATATCTATAAGCGTATTAGAAGATATTTTAAATAATAATAAGGATATTAAAACTTCGTTAGAGCAGGCGGCGAATCAAATAAGTTCTTCCACTGGAAGAAAGATAGCTAAATAAAATTGGAGTAAAAAATGAAAATTAAGAAAAAGAATATAATTCCATGGCTTTTTATAGCGCCAGCCTTAATTTTTATATTATGTTTTAGCATATATCCTTTAATTGAGACTATATATTTAAGTTTTATGACTACAAGAAGAGG
>CAKVCJ010000405.1 GCA_934725655.1 uncultured Brachyspira sp. | reverse complement strand
CTGTGGGTGTTGTTATTAGAACAGGAAGCATTCAATCTAAAGTATATGCTTATGATAATTTAAATATTAAGTATAATATTTTATCTGGAGAGATATATAAAGAAGAAAATAGAGAAATTGTTATAGGCAAGCATTTAGCAAGATATTTAAATATAAAAGTTGGAGACAGTGTTTCTCTTATAGCGAAAAACTCTCGCGGTATTTTAGACACTATGTATTTTAAAGTTGTTGGAATATATGATATAGATAATTATAATATATATGCTAATCTAAAAACAATGTATGATTTTTTGCATCTTAGAGGCGGCGATAAATCTCCATACAATGAAAAAATAATAATACAATCAAAAGATAATATATATACATATTTAAATAAAAAATTGAAAGATAATAATTTAGATGAACTTTATATAGAAGGATATGAGAATGATAATATAAAAATATTTAGTTTTATCTTTATGGGTTTGTTTCTTATATCTGTTTCTTTGTTTAATTCTTTTTTATTGTCTGTTTTTTGTAAAGCAAGCAATATTAATAAAAATGAGTCTATTAAGAAATATGCTATATCATTTATTATTTCTATTATCTTGTCATTAATATTAATTTTAGTACTTTATGACATAGTATTTAATTTTATACTATTTTTATTAGTAATTTTTATTTTGTCTTTTGCTTTAACTCTAATTTCTTTATTAGGCAGTGATATATGATAAGAAATATATTTAAAAAAAAGAAAAAAGTTATAATAATATTATTGTTTATAATATTATTTCTTTGTTTGTATATGTTTTATTTTTCAAGGTCTTTGAGGGTAAGATATATTGAATTAGAGTTTGATGATTTGCCTTATAGCTTTGATAATACAAAAGCAGCATTTGCGGCAGATATGCATGCTGGGCTTTATATACCAACTTCTCATATAAAAAAAATGTCTGATATTATAAGAAAAAATAATCCTGATTTAATATTATTTGCAGGGGATTATATTTACAGTGCTCCGAGATGGTTTCATCATTATGATTCTAATAATGTTCAAAAGCTTGATGAAGGAATAAAAGATTTAAATGCTAAATTTGGCAAATACTCTGTTATGGGCAATCATGATAATTGGGAAAGTACTACTGATGTATCTAATTGTTTAATAAGAAACGGATTTAAAACTATAGATAATAATATAGTGTTTATTACAAACGATGCTGGAGATTATATTTCTATAGGCGGAGTAGGAGATTTTTTAACAGATGAAGTAGATTTTGATAGCGCCACTAAGAGAGTAGAAACAAATAATTTCCATATACTGTTGTCTCATGAACCTCTTTTTCCATTAAAGATTGCTAAAGAAGGCGGATACAATAAGCTAATAGATTTTTTTCTTGCTGGACATACTCACGGATTTCAAATAAGTTTTATGCCTATCAAACTAATAGAGTTTATAAACAAAAATAGAGAATATCCTTTAATGAGCATATACGGCAAAATGAAAGCATATAATACAAAAATATATGTTACATCTGGGGTGGGGGTAGTGCTGCTTCCTTTTAGACTATTTGCCTATCCTGAAGTAGTTATTGTTACATTAAAAAGAAAAAGATAATTTTTTTATTCTTTGTTGCTATGGCAATAGACTTTTATAAAGAAATATTGGAT
>CAKVCJ010000404.1 GCA_934725655.1 uncultured Brachyspira sp. | reverse complement strand
ATTATGATACGCCTATGATATACTTTAAGAAATTAAGGAATTCCTAACTGCAATATGTTTGGAACCTGTGCATAAAAACACTATTTGCCGACATATATAATTTTAATTAAACATGCTTTAAATTATTATTAGAAATATATTCTTTAAGTAATTATGTTTAAGATTTAAGTTATATAATAAATTGCACAGGAGCATCATAATTCAAAAGTGTAATGTGTAACAGCCTCATCAGGTAGGAAATAATCATTGCCCTTGTCTTTGATGATTTTTAACATATCAGCCATAGCTTTATAATACAAAAAGTAATAATCGTATTTTTTGAAGTCGGAGATAGGAGAGTTTAAAAGTAAATTATAATATTTTTCTGCAAGATCCAAAGCGGTTTCGTATTGATTGTTTAGCTTAAACTCCCTGTCATAATCCACCAAGCGAACTATTTTGCCATCGAAAGTAAATAAATCAGCCCCGCCGCTCTCCCAGCCTATAGAAGAAGATGTTTCATTGTTAGGCATAATATTAACCCAGTCGGATTCTTGTGCTTTATCTGGGGATACTGAAGAGACTTGTAATTGATAATAGCCAGACTTTTTAATATGCTCTTCTGTAACGGTGAAATTAGTTTCAAATTTATCTACTGTCTCCATAATTTCTTTAATAGGAGGCAAAGGATATGTAGCATTAAAAGTCCTGTAGTATTTGCCGTTTAACTCAGTGTATGAAGGCTCAAAAGGCGTACCGTCAGGCATTTCATAACCAATCATTTGATTAGTTTCATTAATTATTCCGCCTATATAAGGGCTATATCCAGATGACTCCCCTGCCCATTTAGGCTTATATTTATCAATAATATCATAAGGTTCTTCTTTCCAATTTATACCATCTTCTGTTGTATATACAATACCATTACCATTAAAAACTGAGTCATTAGTCCATAATTTCCATCTATCACTATATGTATATTTATGATAATACTGCCGTACATACAATTTATTTTCATCATACCATACAAAATAATAATCAGAATACAATGCATTTCTTATATGATTTGTAACCCAATTTTTAGCATCAGATGTATCTTTTCCCCATTCAATTGTATAATATTCATTTGTACCCGTAATAAAATATCCATCATTAGGCTCTATATAATATCCAAAATATTCATCATAAATATTAAACACATCTCTAAATAAAAATATTTTACCTTTAAAATAAATTATCTGATTTCTAACTCCATTTCCAAATCTTCCTTGAAAACTCGTATTATTAAAATTAGGTTTTGGAAAATCAAATACATTTGAGGAAGAATATTTATTCCAATTTAGTAAATCTGATGAACTTCTGTTACTGTAATGAATTATAAGTTTCTCTACATAACCAAATCTCTCATAAGTCATTTTTTTCCAATTTCCCGTATAACAACCATAATCACAAATATTATTAGGTACATTATCAGGAATTTTATAATCCCAATTTGTTGCCCAGCCTTGAGACTCTGCTTTTATGGGTATGCTTAATTCTGTATCGTTAATAACGAGTTTCTTTGAATGTAAATTCTTCCAATACTCTGTTTACTCTAAATTATCGCTTAATTTAAGGCTATGTATTTTGGTTATTGTTTTGCCGTCTTTCTCTATTCTTAATACTGCACC
>CAKVCJ010000403.1 GCA_934725655.1 uncultured Brachyspira sp. | reverse complement strand
TATGAATATAAAATATCATTCTATAAGCGGAGATTATCAAAAAAGATTTAAAGAAGCTGTTTCTATTGTAGATAGTTTGCTTCAAAAACACTTTTAATATAATAAAAATCACTTTATAAAACTAATAATATAATATATAATCTACTATTATAAAAACTCCATATAATAATGAGGTATATTCAATGAACTATCGTATCTTTATAGAAAAAAAAGAAGGTTTTGATTTAGAGGCTAAGAGATTAGAAAGTCAATTAAAAGAGAATTTCCAAATAAAAAGTAGTGTAAGACTTCTTAATGTTTATGACATTTTTAATATAGATGAAAGTAAATTAGCTAACTCTATTAATGTAATATTTTCAGAGCCTCCAACAGATAGAGTAATTGAAAAAAAAGATTTTGAGAGTTTAAAGCATTTTGCTGTGGAATATTTGCCAGGACAATTTGACCAGAGGGCTGATTCTGCATTGCAGTGTTTGAAACTTATTTATAATGATATTGAAGAAGTAACTATAGTAAGCGGAAAGGTAGTTGTTTTTGATGGTAATGTAGATGACAGCACAATAGAGAAAATAAAAAAGTTCTATATTAACCCTGTGGAAAGCAGAGAAAAAGATTTAAACAAATTAGAGGTAGAGCCTCATCAAAAAGCTGACGATATAAAAGACGTAGAAAACTTTATTAATTTAAATACAGAAGAGCTTCATCAATATAGAGATAATCTTGATTTGGCTATGACTTATAAAGATATAGAGTTTGTGCAGAATTATTTCAAAAATGAAGAGAAAAGAAACCCAACAGAAACAGAAATAAAGGTTCTTGATACATATTGGTCTGACCATTGCCGCCATACTACATTTATGACAAAGATTAATGATGTAAAATTAGAAAATGATAAGAGCAATTTTTCAGAAGTTATACTTAATGCTATTAACAGATATTATAACATTAGAAAAGAGCTTTACGGTGAAGATGTTGACAGTAAAAGAGATATTAATTTAATGGACATGGCAACAGTATCCGCTAAATACATAAAGAAAAAAGGAAAACTTGAAGATTTAGAAATTTCTGATGAGATAAACGCTTGTTCTATTTATATAGATGTTGATGCCGTTGATGAAAATGGAAAAAATAAAACAGAAAAATATTTATTAATGTTTAAAAATGAAACTCATAATCACCCTACAGAGATAGAGCCTTTTGGAGGAGCTTCTACATGTTTGGGAGGAGCTATAAGAGACCCGCTTTCTGGAAGAAGCTATGTATATCAGGCTATAAGAGTTACAGGAAGTGCAAATCCATTAGAAAAATTAGAAGATACTTTAGCAGGAAAACTACCTCAAAAGAAAATCACTACCACTGCAGCTGCAGGATATTCTTCTTACGGTAACCAAATAGGGCTTACAACTTGTTTAGTTAATGAAATATATGATGAAGGATATAAGGCAAAAAGACTTGAAGTAGGTGCTGTTGTTGGGGCTGTTCCTGTGGACTATGTACGCAGAGAAAAGCCAAAGTCAGGAGACATAGTTATAGTGCTTGGCGGAAGAACAGGAAGAGACGGATGCGGCGGTGCTACAGGTTCATCAAAAAGCCACACTGATACATCATTAAGACTTTGCGGTGCTGAAGTACAGAAAGGTAATGCCCCAGAAG
>CAKVCJ010000402.1 GCA_934725655.1 uncultured Brachyspira sp. | reverse complement strand
ATTCTATTATATTATTAAAACTTATATCTTTTGTTCCAATATAATTTAATCCTTCTTTTAATCCTATAAAATTTTCCTCTTTCTTCTTTTTATTAATACTATTCCCCGTATAAATATTACAGACTTCATTAATAGTTTTAATTTGCCAATCTGAAGGTAATTTATTCATTATTATTCCTTAAATAATATTTAATTTTTCTTGCTATTTATTAAACCGCTTAAATGACTTAATAATTCGCTTAAATCTTCAATTGGCGTATTATCGCCTTTTCTTTTATTTAAATTTGAAGCGGGACTTTTATTAATAGTAGAACTTACTTTACTTATATAATCTAATAAAAATTGTTTGTCGGTTTCGCTTAATTTTTCTAATTCTTTACTATAGCTTAAAAATGAACTTAATACCAAAGATTTATGCTCGTAATCTTCTTTTAATTGCACGGTTTCATGCGTTCTTCTATTAAAATATTTTGTAATCCACAATAATAATCCGATTATGCCAACTGAAAGTATAGATATTCTTATGTCAAAAAATATATTGTCGTTTTTAAAATTTGTTAAAGACATATTCAAACAAAATAATCCGATTATAGAAATAATATCAACAATTACCATAAATATAAAAGTTTTTGAAAATTTATTTAAATTCTTTTCCAAATCGTTAACTTTTTGATTAAAATATGCCGCTAATTCGCTATTAATAATAGCCGTATTTTTTGTAATAATATCGTTATGTATGGAATTAATTTTTTCTTCTTGCTGTTTTATTTTATCATAAACTGCATTTACATTATCTAATTTATTTTTCAATTCTTTATAATCCGTTTTTTCAAAACAATCATTAAATTTATCTATATCTTTATTATATTTTTCAATTTTAGATAAATTAAATTGCAATATTCTATTTTTTAACGGTTCAGAATTTAAATATAAACATTTTCTTATAAAATCAAATATTTCTTCCGAATTTAATTTTTCTAAAATATCTATTTTTTTTATATATGGGTCTATGTAAGGATAATTTAATTCAATAGCTTTATCATAATTGTTAATAGCTTCTTCATATAAACCTAAATTATCTTTGGTTAATCCTATAAAATAATATGGGGTAGCGTTATTAGAATTTAATTTAATAGAGGTATTATAATCCTCTATAGCTTCCTCATATCTATTTAAATTATTTTTTGCAAGCCCTCTGTAAATATATATTTGAAAATCCTCGCTATTTGATTTTATAGCGTTATCGCATAATTTTAAGGCTTCTTCATAATTTTTATCGTTTAATAATTTAGATATTTTATTTTCTAATTCTTTTGTCATAATATTATTTCCATGAAAATTAATATTGTATATAATATCACTAATACAATTATAATTCAATAATACAAAAATTATTGTAATAAAAATGATTTATTTAAATTACAATCTTATCAAAAATAATTTCGGCTTCGCTTTCTAATTTTACTCTTTCAATTTGCAATTTTTTAAGTTCCGCTTTTGAAATTCTTAAATCTACATTTTCATAGCCCTCAAATGTATCTATATATCTTACTATATTCAAGTTATAATCGTTTTCTGCAATTTCCTCAAAACTAACCGCTCGGCAATATTTCAATATATCTTTTCGCTTTCTATAAGCCGTTAATATTTTTGAAA
>CAKVCJ010000401.1 GCA_934725655.1 uncultured Brachyspira sp. | reverse complement strand
CATTTCCTTTAGCATTATTAGTTAAGAATCTCACTCTTTCAATATTATCTTTAGCTATTTTGTTTTGAGGGTCAAGTTCTAATATTCTAAAATACTCTCTTAAAGCATTCTCTCTATGCCCATTATGCAAACTAATATATCCCTTTGCAAGCATAGCATTCACACAAAAACTATCCTCTCTAAGTGCCTTTCTGGATACCTCTTCAGCAGCATAAAAATCTTTCAAAAATATATCAGCAAAAGCAAGCATAGCAAGCGCATTAGCATCACGGTTTAACGCAGTTCTATTAGATAAAAGTAATTCTTTAGCTTTTTTATATTTTTTTCTTCTTATGAGGCTGTAAGCATTAGAAGCTATATTATCTTTCATTTTTGCTGATAGTCCTTGTGTATAGTTTACATAACTTCTCGGAATTATGATAACTTACTTTAAGCATTTTTTGATATATAAACGCTTAAAGTATATAATTAAAATATTGCGGAAATTAAAAAATATTATTTCTTGCTTGGGTCAAAGACACTGTCTTCTAAAAGTAAATCTTTATATTGAGTATAGTAGTAAGCTGTAAGTTCATCTAAAGCCTTAGCATATTTATCTTTTAAATCGCCGTATAATATTCGCTCTATTAATTTTTGTACAACATCTTGAAGAGCATAAGGTACAGCATAAGCCCCTACATGATTAAAGCCTATATTATGCATATGCTCATGAAACATCAAACCAGAAAAGATGGCATAACCATATAGATTGTTTCCAGACCATTGAATCCAATTAGCATTTACAAAACCAACCCAATTAGCAGTAGGAATTTGGTCTGCAGGCTGTCCTCCAACATAATGCACATATCTTGATTTACCTACAACTCCTAAGCCAGCAGCACCGCCAGTATTCATTTTTTCGTATATAAAGTCATGGCTTACAGTTCGTATAACTTCAACCATTTTATTAGGGTCATACATATCGCCTTTTTTTATAGAGAATTTTCCATAACTCTCATCAACTGAAGAGCCTAACTCATTTTTCTTTTCATTTACTTTTGTAGGGAATTCTGTAGTGTTTACGGCAGTTCTCATAAGTGCCATACATCTTAATATAAAACGTTTCTCTTCTACTGTTATAGTGGCATAATTAGTTAAATCTTCTCTTATCTTAAACTCAGCAACTCCAACATCCCAATAAGGATATTTTTTATCTATTTCTTCTTTTGTATAAGTATCTGGTTTCAAGGAATTATTGTTACAGCTTAATAGAAATGATATTATTGTAAATAAGCTTAAAGTTATAAATATCGTTTTTTTCATTTTTGCTCCTTAAAACTTAAATATAAATTTAATAATTCGGCAGTATTTTTATGCCCACTTGAAAACCTATATCAAAGCTTGATATATTTTGTTTCATCAATTTTGTTAGATTTGGATTTTGATTATTTAAAAGAGGTGTTTTTAGTGAAACTCCAAAATCATAACCAATATATCCACCTAAAACAAAATTAATTTTTTTATCTGTATAAATAGAATAGTCTACTGAAAATTTTATATAAGGTATTATTGGAAGATTAAATATATTTTTTACTTGAGAGGCATTGTAATTTTCTATGTTTCTATCAATTTCATTTTTTGTGTAATTATAATAAGAGGAAACTGACCTAACATATAAAGGTA
>CAKVCJ010000400.1 GCA_934725655.1 uncultured Brachyspira sp. | reverse complement strand
GGGTTATTTATATTATAAGGAATACCTACTTTTTTTAACTAAAAAATGTGCAATATCTCTGGCTCCTAAACATGTTTTTTACATATAAAGTAATATTACCATCTTCATTTCTAAATTTGACTAAATCTATAAATGAAATCTGATTTGTAATTTGTATGAATAAACAATCCTACTTGCTGTAGTTACAAAGCTTTTATATAACAAAAAAATTAATAATACATCTATAATTTATTATAAAATTCATACTATAAAATATTTATTTATTAAAATAAAGGTATATAATTATGAAATATTGATATTAAATTAAGGACAAATATATGATATACAATATGTGGTATGGAGTATTAGACTCTAAAGAAGTGAAGAAAAATAAACCACTCTTCGCTAAAAGATTAAACAAAAATCTTGTGTTTTGGAGAGATGAAAATAATAATATATGTTGTATAGAAGATAAATGCTGTCATAGAGGAGCTTCATTATCATCTGGAAAAGTATGCGGAAATAACATAGCATGTCCTTTTCATGGTTTTCAATTTAACAAAAACGGCAAAGTTGTAATAATTCCTGCCAATGGAAAAAACACTCAAGTTGATGAAAGATTTTTTGTTGAAAGCTATGAAGTGAGAGAGCTTTATGGCTTAATATGGTTGTGGTATGGAGATAAAGAAAAAATTAATGATAAGATAATGTTTCCAGATGATTTAAAAGATAAAAAATTTTCTTACTCTACAATAAGAGATGAGTGGCATAATCATTACACAAGATGCATAGAAAATCAGCTTGATGTAGTACATGTAGCTTTCGTTCATTATAATACAATAGGTAAAGGAAATAAAACTGTAGTTAATGGCCCATTAGTAGAGATGGATGAAGATAATAACATATTAAAGTTTTATGTAAATAATGTAACTGACATTGGGCAAAAGGCTTTAAGCGCTTCTGAAATGAAAAAAGAAGATTTTAAATATTTTTTATATTTTTATTTTCCTAACACTTGGCAAAATTATATATTTGATAAAATGCGTGTATTTGGAATGTTTGCCCCTGTTGATGAAGAGAACACTGTTGTTTATATTAGATTTTATCAAAAAATAGCAAATATACCAATAATAAAAAATATAGTCAATTTTATAGGAAAAAAATTCTCAGCTTATGTATTAAAACAAGATAAAGATGTTGTAAAAACACAAAGTTCTAAAGAATCCTATTTAGGCATGAAAGAAGAAAAATTAATAGCAGGAGATATGCCCATAATAGCTTATAGAAGTAATAGAGATAGGCTAAAAAAAATTAATAATAAATAAAAAAGACATTTCTTTAATGAAACAATAAATTATATATTTAGTATATATTTTATATTATTGAAAAATACGCCCAATTAGTATATAATTATTTGTTATAATACTAAAACATTTTTTATTAAGGAGATATAAATGAAAAATATTACTATCAAAATTAAAGGAATGGGCTGTCAAAATTGTGTTAAAGCTGTTACTGAAGAGCTTACTGCTTTAGAGGGTATAAGCAAAGTTAATGTAAGTTTAGAAAATGCTTGTGCTGAAGTAGAATATGATGAAAGCAAAGTTACTACAGATAAAATGCTTGAAGTAATTAAAGAATTAGAATACGAGCCTAGTTTATAATAATATGTTTGCTTTTATAGA
>CAKVCJ010000399.1 GCA_934725655.1 uncultured Brachyspira sp. | reverse complement strand
CAGGTTCTACTTTTGCTATTAGACCAGTATTCAAAATCAATGATATGGTATCTATTCACTATTTAATAGCAAGAGGAAACAGCAAACAAGTAGCTGAAGGATATACAAACTTTGATCCTCTTAATGATAAAAATTTCTCAGCTATTACAAACACTACAGGCAACTCTCAATGGGTACACGAAATAGCAGTGGGTTTAGTATTCGGCGAAATGAAATTAAAAATACCTGTAAGATTAACTATAAATGATCCTGCTAGCCAGTACACAAAAAACTACACTTTAATAAAAGAAGATGTTCCTGATGTAAGTTCTACTGAAAAACAAATAGGCTCTACAAATACAGGCAATAACGCTATGAATCTTTCTATAGCTCCAGAGTTTTATATGCCTTTAGCAGCTGGCCCTATGACTGGCTTAAACTTCGGACTTACTTTAGGATTTGACATATATGGTATGGGACAAAAATCTGATTATTATTCTACATCAAAAACAACTTATGTTACTCCAAATACTCCTGCTACAGAATATAAAGGAAGTGCTGTTACAAATCAAGAGAAAGTATTTAATATGAATGCTGATGTTAATGCATATCCTACTTTGGAATGGAGCTTGGCTGATGACAGAGTAAGATTAGTTATGGAGCCAAAAGTTGGTGTTGCTATTAATGTTACAAATGCTGGAAATGTAAAAACTACAATAAAAACTGAATATTCAGAACAAATAGTACCTGCAGAAGAAACTACTACTACTTCAGGAAACAAAACTTCATTAGTGGTAACTACTCCTTATGTTGAGCTTCCTGTTGGTACTGCTTTCAAGCCTGTTGATTGGTTTGAGTTTAGAGCTGGTGTTAGCTACAGATTAGGTTTCGCTATGCAAAATGGCACAACTGAAGCATTAACTGGCGGAACATATAAATCTTTCAACTATACTTTTGAATCTACAATGAACTTATATACTGGTATGGGCTTCATAGTTGGAGAAGATTTCTTTATTGACTTATTCTTGGCTGCTCGTGCAGGTAATGCTACTACTACTACTGCATCACCAAGTTTATTAGGTATAGATTCTTGGGGCGCTCAGCTTTCTTATAGACTATAAGACATTATCTTTTTTCAATTTTTCTACTAAATAAATGTGTTTGGGGATAGGTTTTAAAAACTTATCCCTTATTTTTTTAACAGATATGCAATTTTTTTTAATATATTATATAATAGAATGCATATACTAATTTTTAGTTTTGTAAATGAAGTTAATAAAGTTTTTAATTGTTATATATTTAATTGTTACACCAATACTGCATGCCCAAACCAATATACAACCCGGGCTTTATATTAGAGGTGATTTAGACGGATATTTCTTTCCATATTTAGACGGAGGCGGAGAATTATCTCTATATTATAGGTTTATTACAGATGTTTTTCCTGGTTATATATGGGAGGGGGTGAGAACCGATATCGGCATAAGCGATCACTTGGATGCTGAAAGAAATAAACTCAAAATATATGTAGACTCTTCTATTTCAAAATATTTTAATATAAATGCAAGTGCTTCTTTAGTAAACTACTATACGGCAGGAAAAAGAGGTTTTGTTAATTTTGAAAGTGCAAATATTGCAGTTGATACAAACGCAATAAATAAAGCATTAAAAACAGATAATGTATCATTTGAGGCCGAAGCAAC
>CAKVCJ010000398.1 GCA_934725655.1 uncultured Brachyspira sp. | reverse complement strand
AAACATTTGAAGCAAAACTTGGGGTTAAAAGAGCGTAACTTTCTAAAATAGGCAATCCTAATCCTTCGTAAAATGACGGAAAGAAACTCGCTTTTGAAGTCGATATTAATTTTATCATTTCTTCATCGCTAATGAATCCCGTAATTATAATTCTATTTTCAGGCATATTCAATTTTTTTATTTCTAATTTAATAGAATCGGAATAATCTTTATTAATCGCGCAGCATATATATAATTTAGAATCTTCTGGAATTCGTCCAAGCTTATAAGCTAATGCAAATCCTCTAATTAATCCTTTAATGTTTTTTCTTTCATCCATCCCGAGAACAGAAATAATATTATTTATTCTTTCATTAAAGATATATATATTTTTATCAATATAAAATTTTTCATCTACGCCTCCATAAATAACAGTCAATTTATTGTTTTCTATATTTAAATACTTAATAAAATCATTTTTTGTATTTTCACTGTTTAAAAAAAGATGCTCTATAATATTTACAGATTCAACTGAAAATATATAGTTAGGAATGGATACTCCAGCTAAATAATTTTTAGGAAATATCAAAGGGATTAAATCATGCCCAATGCATACTATTCTTTTTGAATGCTTTAATATTGTAGACGGATATAAATCCGTAAAAAAATTCATTAATTTTTTTATCTTCAGGTCGCATACTAAAATATCGTCTAAAAAATAAAAATCAAATTTTTGCTCAAAATTATAAGAATCTAATTTATTAAAATAATAATATTTAACTTTATCATTATTATAGTTAAATATTGGACGCTCTTTTTCATTATTTTTTATAATAGATATTTCTACTTCGGGATAATTTTTTAATATAGAATTAACTAAATTATAAATATACCTTCCCATTCCTCTACCTGTAGTATGATAATCATATACTCTAAAATCAAATAATATTTTCATTTATTTAATTGCCTTATTTTTATAAGATGATTCTTTATGTTTAGAATATATTTCATAAACTCTTAATTTAAGCATATTATTCCCAATAATTTTAATAATATTATTTTGAATAATATTATCAATTTTTTCTTCTATACGGTTTAATCGTAATTCATTGGGTTTAGTTATTATCTTTATACCAAAAATTATCCTTTTTCTATAAATACCTTCATCTTTTTTATCATATATAAATTTAAATATACTTTTCATAATAATTTATTCTCCAAAATTAAACTCTATTTTAGTTAACATATTACTTATTATAGGAACATAAATTATTAAATTATGATTAAATTCTACTTAAATTTTTGATAAATGATTATTTTTTATAGATTAATACTCAAAAAATGATACAAATAAATTTATATTTAACTATTGATATTTTATTTTTTGTATGTTATAATGATTTTTATTATAAATTATTGAGATTGCATATTCCGATAATAAGTATTATGTTAACTTAAAATTTCTACTAGTTATTATATATTTTGATTGGTATTTTCAAAGTATATCATAAAACATGTTTAAATCAAATTTATAGCCGATTTTTAATTTAATCATAATCAAAAGTTTTATAAAAATATTTAAAAATACTTTTAATTTTCATTTTATTAATATATAATTATACGCAAAATAAAATTACGGAGATTAAATCATGCTACAAGAGTTTAAAAAGTTTATTATGAGAGGAAATATACTCGATATGTCTGT
>CAKVCJ010000397.1 GCA_934725655.1 uncultured Brachyspira sp. | reverse complement strand
ATTATAATTTAAATATTATGAGAAATAGAAATTACACTTGTAACAAGCCAAGCCAAGCCAAGCCAAGCCAAGCCAACCCAAGCTTTAAATTTTTTTCAAAATTATGTTTATTCATTAAATTTAAATTATTATGTAGATACGATTATAAACAAGTATCACTGTATGATACTAGTGGTATGTTATAATATATATAAATTAAAAAATGCCATAGACAGGCGAAGGAGTAAAATATGTCTGAAAAAGTTTATTGTAAATACTGCGGAAAGTCTTCTAGAGACATCCAAAATGTAACAGGAGGCTCATGCCCAAATAGTCCAAGCGGAGGACATGTAGCTTATGGTGGACGAGAACAGTCAAAATATTATTGTATGTATTGTGGTAAATCTTCTAGAGACATTAGCAATGTAGCAGGCGGTTCATGTTCTAATAGCCCAACAGGTCATCATGTCCCATACGAAGGTGATGAAAAAGATAAATATAGCTGTATGTATTGCGGTAAGACTTCTAGGGATATTAGTAATGTAGCAGGTGGCTCTTGTTCAAGCAGTCCTACTAAACGGCATGTTCCAGCGGTATAGGTTTTGAGTTCGGAGTAGGTAGAAATTTTTATTTTTACCTACTCATATATTAAAAATGAAGTAAATTAGTTGAGTAATAGTAGATTATGTTTTATAATATAATCTACTATTGAAAATAAAAAATTAAAAAACAAAAAAATTAAAAATGCTGAAGACAAGGCAAAGGAGAAAATAAATTATGACTATAAAAGAAGAAATATTAAATTGGTATGAGGAAAGCGAAGAAAGGAAAGCTTTAAAAGAATGGTTTAATAATGACAAACAAAACCAAGAATTATTAAAGCTATATAAAAGCAAACATAATGTAATAAAAGAAATCGAAGCGATAATAAAAGAAAAAGAAGAGATATTGGCTTTGCATTTATTATGCGTTCACCCTAATTATCAAAAATCGAAATATAAAGTTATGATAATAGGGCAGGAATTAAACGGAGGTTATGGGATTAAAAAGAGCGATGGAGATATAGATATAAAATTAATGATGCTTGATTTTTTTAAGACAATTAATTCAAAACATAAAAGGAAACCGAGCGGGCATTTTTCTAATTTCTCCGCTGATTTTACAAAATCCATAAACGAAGAAACTGAAAATAATAATTATCATGTTTGGACAAATATAAGGAAATTTTCGTATAGAAAAAAGAGGTTAAAAGATAAAGTTGATAAAAGCGATAGCAAGAAAACTCCAAGAAATAAGCTTCCTGATAAAATTCAAAAGATAATAGACGAGGAATTTAACATATTGGCGGAGGAAATAAAAATAATCAACCCCGATATAGTTTTATTTTTAATAGGTCCTACGAAAAAATATAAAGGTGAGTTGGAAAAACAATTAAAGGGTATAAAATATCATGAAGTTGATAATTATAAAAAAAGAGAATTGGTAAGATTGGAGCATGAGGTTTTGCCTTATAAATCTTTTAGAACATATCACCCTCAATATTTAAAAAGAAATAGAAAAGGAATAGATTTAACTTCAAAATATTTAAAAACATTATTAGAAGAATGCAAAAAATAAAAGGCTATCGATAGACGGCGAAACTTTTGCAGAAATGCTTATTCGCTCGGGAATACATACGATAGATAAAAATTTATAAAATTTATAGAG
>CAKVCJ010000396.1 GCA_934725655.1 uncultured Brachyspira sp. | reverse complement strand
GCGGTTATTTTAATTCTTTTTCAACTATGACGAATGTTGAATATTTTGTGGGTTTAATGTTTTCTTATCCTATAGGCGGAAGAGATGCTAAAGCTAAAATGGAAGATGCGTATAATGCTTTAACAGCAGTTACTGCAGATTTTGACAGGGTAAACAGAGATTTTGATGTGCAGATTGGAACATACTACGATGAGTTTGAAACATACAAAAAAATGCTTGAAGATAAAAAACTTGAAGTACAGGCTTTATTCTCAAGAGTGAGAACTCAAAATCAACGGTTTAGGCAGGGAAGGCTTCCTGTTGATGAGATAATTAATGCGAGATTAGATTTAGTAAATGCTCAGGCAGAGCTTCTTAATTTGGAATATATGATAATAAGCACGGTGATGGACTATAACTCGCTTGTGCTTCTTAACAACTAAAAACATAATAAAACTCGGGGTATTATTAATAAAGAGGTATTATGGATAAAATTGTAGAACTATTTGCTAAAAACAGATTATTAGTAAATGTAATAATATTAATCACTATAGCAGTTGGAATGTTTTCTTATACTGCCATAAAAAAAGAGGCTTTCCCTTCTACAAACTTTGATGTAATGATAGTGCAGGTAATATATCCGGGTGCTTCGCCTGAAGATGTTGAGCAAAATGCTATGATACCTATAGAAGATGAGCTTCAAACTATAGCAGGCATTGATGAGTTTTATTCTATAATGATAGAAAATGCAGGCATACTCACCATTAGAATAGATATGAAAATAAAAGATACAAGGCCTATAAAAGATGAGATATTTAGAAGGCTTCAAAATGCACCGAATGTATCTAAAGATGTTACAGAGATAAAAATTACAGAGGCTAATGCTAACAGGCTTCCAATATACAATATAGGAATAAAGTTTAAAGAAGGAATGGAAGGCACAGAAAAAGAGCTTTACGATATATCAAAAAGATTTGAAAAAGAGCTTAAATATGTTGACGGAGTAGCCACTGTTGAAGTATATGGAAGAACAGACCCAGAGATTCAAATTATAGCAGACCCATATAAACTTCAAGAATACTACACATCATTAAGCGAAATAGTGCAGGCATTATCTTTAAGAAATGTAAGGCTTACAAGCGGAAGTATGAAGCCAGATGAAAATGAAGGGCTTGATGCTAACAATAAATTATTAGTTACAACAGGACAATTTCAAGACCCTCTATCAATTACAAATGTTATAGTTCGCTCTATATTTAATGGTAAGCCTATAAGAATAGCAGATGTTGCAAGAGTGGAAGAGATGTTTGTTGATAAAACTGTGTATATGAGAGTGAATAAAGAAAATGGATACTCTATAAATATAGTAAAAAAAGAAGATGCTGATATATTAAAAACAATAGAAAATGTTAATGCTTACTTTGAAAAAAATAAATCCACTATTCCAAGCAATATAGAAATAGTTCCTATGTTTGACAACTCAAGAACTATTAACGACCTTCTTAATGCTGTATCATCAAATATCATTACTGGTTTTATTATCATATTTATAATACTAATAATATTTTTGGATTTTAAGAGTGCAATATTTACTTCGCTTGGAATGCTTATTGTTATATCGGTTTCTCTAATATTTATGACCTACTCTGGAATTACATTTAATATTATATCTCTTGGCGGGCTTATTACTGTACTTGGTATGATTGTAGATAACTCTA
>CAKVCJ010000395.1 GCA_934725655.1 uncultured Brachyspira sp. | reverse complement strand
ATTATGATACGCCTATGATATACTTTAAGAAATTAAGGAATTCCTAACTGCAATATGTTTGGAACCTGTGCAGTATTTAAATCAAATACATATATGCAAGCATTATTATTTGCACCGTTTTCACCCCAATCAGAAACATATAATTTACCATTAGCAATAGCGATACCATCTAAAGCACCAGCACCCAATCTTGAAGCTGTCCATTTAGTTAATCCTGTACCGTCTATATTTAAAGTATAAATATCTCCGCCATTAGCATCGCCTCCGAATGTGCTGCCTGCTATATATAATACTCCGTTATCTAATAATATACCATTAGCACCAACTACGCCTGTTACTGATGAAGTAATAGATAAAGCTGAATTATTGTCCACTTTTACAAAATGAACTGTTGAAGCTCCTGTATCAGTTAATGCTACAGTTGTAGGGTCTATTACTACAGTATCATTTAAGAATTTAGAACCTTCTATAGGAAGTTTACTAATTATTTTATTTTCTTTAACATTAGCTAATACTAAATTACCAGTCATAGAGCTATCATTAACTTGGTCAGGAATAATAATAATATCATCAGTTAAAAAAGAAAAACCTTTAGGGCTGTCTAATTCACCTTCAAAAAGTTTTTGAGGATTAGAACCATCTTCATTAGCTACAATTATAAATCCATCTTTAGCTGCATTAGGGTCTCCTAAATTTGCTATATATAATTTGCCATTTCTAAACTTAACACTCTCTGGTGCTGCTAATCCTTCTACTGTTATGCCTATAGCTTCTTTTTTATATTCAGCTCCTGAAGTACTGCTGCTAGCTTTACTTGTTCCATCTCCAGAATTATTTGAACAAGAAACTGCAAATACTACCAATGACAAAATTAAAAAAACTTTATTCATTTTTTTCTCCTTTTTTTGATTTATTAATTCTGAAAAACTTATATAGTATTTTCAATATTATATCAATACTTATTCAAAAAAATATTGTTACCAAAACAGTTACAATAGTAGAAATAAAAAGCTATTGACTATTACACTCATTCAATTTATTATAATATCATGAAGATTAACACTAAATTATCAGTAGCCACCCATATAGTTTTATGCATAGCCTTTTTTGAAAATGAAGGCACAACTTCTCATCTGCTTGCTAAAAGCGTAAAAACGAACCCCTCTCTGATAAGAAGAATTCTATTAAAACTTCAAGAGGCAGGAATAGTTGAAACAACTAAGAAAGGAAGCAAACTTATAAAAGATGAAAAAGACATAACATTACTCTCAATATACAAAGCAGTGTTTACAGAAGAAGAGAGAGGATTATTTAATTTTCATCACCCTAATCATGTTTGCCCCGTGGGATGTGCAATGTTTAATGTTCTTGGAGAAGAGTTTAATAGCGTAAAAGAAGACTTTGAAAAATCATTATCCAAAATAACTATAAAAAAAATAGCTGATGAGGTGAGAAAAAGAAAAAAACATTTAGATTTTATGAATAAATAATTTTTTTATTAATGTTTTAAAATTGTTATTTTATTGCCTTCAAGTTTTATTATTTTTTCTTTTGATAGTCTGTTTAATTCTCTTGATAATGCACTTCTGTCTGAAGATATAAACTCTGATAATTTATCTCTGTTATACGGTATTATTATATTATTAGATTTCTGTATATTAGACATATATTTTAAATAAAGCATTATTTTGCTTCTTAAACTTT
>CAKVCJ010000394.1 GCA_934725655.1 uncultured Brachyspira sp. | reverse complement strand
CTCTTATAACAGTTTCAAATAATCCTCTTCTTCCGTCTTGTATAAATTGACCTAAAGAGTGTAAATCAGTAGAGAAGTCCACAGAAGCAGGGAATATTCCTTTTTTATCTTTACCTTCACTCTCGCCGTATAATTGCTTCCACCATTCAGATATATAATGCATTCTTGGAATATAGTTTACCATTATCTCTGTATTGAATCCTTTGCTGTAAAGAGCATTTCTTATCATAGCATAAAGCATAGAAGGATTTTTCTTGTAATCTGATTTTTTTGTAGCTTTAGCCATAGAATCAAAACCTTTTATAAACTCTTTAATATCTATTCCAGCAGCTGCTATAGGTATAAGTCCGACAGGAGTAAGTACAGAATATCTTCCGCCTACATCATCTGGTATTACAAAGGTTCTGTATTTATTTTCTGTAGATAATGTTTTTAATGCTCCTTTTGCCTTATCTGTAGTAGCTATTATTCTTTTTGCTGCTCCTTCTTTGCCGTATCTTTTCTCAGCATATTCTTTTAATATTCTAAAAGCTATTGCAGGTTCAGTGGTAGTTCCGCTTTTGGATATAACATTAATATAAAAATCTTTGCCTTTTAAATAATCTAATAAATGTTTGAAATACTCACCGTTCATATTATGACCTGCATATACAACTTGAGTATTGCCTTTTTTAGCAGTAGCAAAAGGGTTTAAAAAAGATTCTATAACAGCTTTTCCTCCAAGATATGAACCTCCAATACCAACAGATACTAATACTTCAGCATTCTCTCTTATTTCTGCTGCTAAAGTTTCAATATCTTTGACCATCTTCATAGCTTCAGTTGGAAGATTAACCCAACCTAAAAAATCATTGCCTGCACCTTTTTTATTTTCTAAAAGTTCATTAGCATACTGTGCTGAATCTGCTAAATATTCTAATTCATGTTCTTCTAAAAAATTTAATACATTTTTATAATTTATAGACAACATTTTTTACACCTCATAATATAGTTTTATAATACATAAATTATACAATAATAATACCGAAAAATAAAGAAAATAAATATAAAAAAATTAAGGTACAAATAAGATGATTTTGTCTGGACTTGAAATAGAAAAAAATTTAAATAAAAATATTATAATAGAGCCTTTTAACAGAAAACAATTAAATTCAAATAGTTACAATGTAAGGCTTCATAATAAACTTTTAGTATATAAAGATAATGTGCTAGATATGAAAAAACCTAATGAAACTAAAGAAATCATTATACCAGAAACAGGATATGAGTTAAAGCCTAATCAGCTTTATTTGGGAAGAACTTTAGAATATACCAAAACAAAAAAATATGTTCCTATGATAGAAGGAAGGTCATCTATAGGAAGACTTGGAATATTTATACATATTACAGCTGGGTTTGGAGATGTTGGTTTTGCTGGATACTGGACATTAGAAATATTTTGTATTAAGCCTATAATAATATATCCAGAAGTGGAAATTGCTCAGCTTTATTATCACACTATAGATGGTGAATACGAAGAGTATACAAGCAGTAAATATCAAAACAATACGGATGTTCAGCCGAGTATGCTTTACAAAGATTTTAAATGATTTTTTAATTAATTTAAATTATGAAGAAAGCCAAAAACAAACTCAATTCTGATAATAAAGATTTATATGAAGGTGCTGTTATAAGGAAGTGCCGCATTGAAGAAGATATTGAATCTATGCGATTAGATAAATATATGGGAAATAG
>CAKVCJ010000393.1 GCA_934725655.1 uncultured Brachyspira sp. | reverse complement strand
TGGGTTATTTATATTATAAGGAATACCTACTTTTTTTAACTAAAAAATGTGCAATATCTCTGGCTCCTAAACAAAAAAAATACTTATATAAAATTGAAATTATAATTAAAAATTTATATAATATTTCAATAATAAAATATTAGGAATAGAAAAATGATAAAAAGATACACTAGAAAAGAGATGGGAGAACTTTGGAGCTTACAGAATGAGTTTCAAGTTATGCTTGATGTAGAAATTGCAGCCTGCGAGGCTATGGCAGAAATTGGAGAGATTCCAAAAGAAGCTGTAAAAAACATTAAAGAAAAAGCTGCTTTCACAGTAGAGAGAATTGCTGAAATAGAAAAAGAAACCAATCATGATATTATATCATTTGTAACGGCTGTTCAGGAAAATGTCGGAGAAGGCGGACAATATATACATAAAGGCTTAACTTCAAGCGATGTAAAAGATACTGCATTAGCGGTTATGATGAAAAAGTCAGCTGAAATTATATTAGAAGATTTAAAAAGATTATCTGAAGTATTATTAAGAAGAGCTAAAGAACATAAATATACTCCTTGTATAGGACGTACTCACGGCATACATGCAGAGCCTATGACATTAGGGCTTAAATTCATTTTATGGTATGATGAAAATGAAAGAAACATTAAAAGAGTAGAGGAAGCAAAAAAGCAAGTTTCTGTTGGTAAGCTTTCTGGTGCAGTTGGTACTTACAGCAATATTGACCCTCGTATAGAAGAAATTGTATGTAAAAAATTGGGAATAGAGGCTGACAGAGTTTCTACTCAAATAATACAAAGAGACAGGCACGCACAATATCTTACTACTTTAGCAATAGTTGCTAGTTCATTAGAGAAATTTGCTACAGAGATTAGAAACCTTCAAAGAACAGATATTAGAGAAGCAGAAGAGTATTTCAGCGAAAAACAAAAAGGCTCATCAGCTATGCCTCATAAAAGAAACCCAATCACTTGCGAAAGGATATCTGGTTTAGCAAGACTTGTAAGAGGAAATGCATTGGCTTCTTTGGAAGATATCACTCTTTGGCATGAGAGAGATATTAGTCATTCATCAGTAGAACGCGTTATACTTCCAGATTCTACAATAGCAGTAGATTATGCTATTAATAAATTCATTGATATAGTAGACAAGCTTTTAATTTATCCTGAAGCTATGAAAGCTAATATTGAAAAAACAGGCGGTTTAATTTTCAGCCAGAGGATATTGATAAGCTTAGTTAATAAAGGCATAGACAGAGATAATGCATATAGATGGGTGCAGAGAAATGCAATGAAAAAATGGCTGAACAATGAAGACTTTAGAGAGAATGTTCACAAAGACGAAGATATAACAAAATATTTAAGCTCTAAAGAAATTGATGATTGTTTTGACTATGCATATTATTTAAGAAATATAGATGTTATAATGAAAAGATTTGGAATATAATTTTTTAATATACTGAAAATTTTAAGTTTGTTAATTTTTTGTTTTAAAATTTATTATTTGCGGGGACTAGCCCCCGCACCCCCACTTCTTTTGTCGCCACAAAGAACCAAAAAGTGCAAATTACTTATCTTTATGCATTGGTAATATATATTAAATATATACAATATGTTTTTTATATTTTTAATAAGACATTTTTGCATTTATATTAGTTCAAATAATTTATTAATTTATGAATTTGCTAATTTTAAAAAATAGTATATAATCGTACTAATTCCATATAAGGATTAAGCTAT
>CAKVCJ010000392.1 GCA_934725655.1 uncultured Brachyspira sp. | reverse complement strand
GTTGAAAAACAATTGGAAATTATATATAATTTAGCAAAAAAGGAGCTTTTTTAGTTATCTGGGCCAGCCCCAAAAATTATATTTTAAGTTGACATATTTATCTTTATGTACTATAATACTATCATAGTTAATTATTTTAATATTATGTAGAAATAATTAAATAGTAGTTCTTTTGAAATAATTGAAATTATAAATAAGGTTAAACCTTATTTATAACGATAAATTAAACCTCATTTATCTCGCTTCAAACCTCATTTTTTATATTAAAAAATTTATTATCCCGCACGGTGAATGAATTTAAAAATATAATCTGTATTTTAACTTAAATAAAAGTTATATTTTTTATTTTGCTTACCGTGCGGTAGGCAGATTTTAAATTTAAAAAAAGCTTGGGTGGGCACTAAAATTAGAGTATTAAACAATGAGAAAAAATAATTTAAAAACTACAGTGAATATAAAAGTTCTATAGGGTGGGGAGTGTAGAATAAATTTCCTTAAATTATTATATATTTAGAGTCCAGTTTTCATCATTATGATATATCATAAGCTTTGTCATTCCGCCGTCTACTGTAATGTTTTGAGCATTTATAAAGTTGTTATTGCAAATAAACCAAGCAGCAGATGCTATGTCTGATGCTTCGCCTATTTTAGCAGATGGGTGCTGAAGTATATCCTCTTTACTAAAGTTAGATTCGTTAGAAGTGTTTATCCAACCAGGGCTAATGGAGTTTACGCGTACTTTATGAGATAAGCTAATAGCCATAGAATGTGTAAGAGCTATAATAGCACCTTTTGAGGCACTGTAGCTTTCACTGTCTTTTTGAGACATAAAAGCCCTTGTGGAAGCTATATTTATTATGCATGCATTTTTATTAAAATTATTTATTAAGTTTTTTGTTATTTGATAAGATGAGGCAACCGATACTTTAAAAATCTCTAAAAAGTCATCATAGCTGCAATTACTTAATAAGCCCTTGTTTGAATAGCATGCATTATTTATTAAGTAGTCAACATTGCCGTATTTTTTTATTATTTCATTTGTAAAATTATTAACTGATTTTTCATTGTCTATATTATCATTAATAAATAGGCACTCTCTTTTGAGTTTTTTTATTTCCTCTTCTACTTTCAAACCATTTTCTTTATCTTTATCAATAAAAGCTATATCGCAATTATTTTTAGCAAAATGTAATGCTATTTCTTTGCCTATGCCATTTGATGCCCCAGTGATAACGCAAATTTTATTTTTCATTTTTATAAATTTCCTAAATGTTAATATTTATTTATATAATATAATTAAATATTATAATATTTTCAAATTTATTTTTATAAAAATAAATTGTAGAATTATGTAATTTAAAATAAAAAAAATAATTTTTATAAAATATATTTAATTTAGTTAGTAGGTAAATCATTTATATTGATTTTGCATAAAATAATAATATAATAAACAAAATCTCTTTTCTAAAGGATTCATGTGAAAAAAATTATCAAAAATGAGCTTCAAAATTGGAAATCTATAGAAATAATATGGATTATAATAGCATGCAGTATAATATTATCTCTTTCTATATATTGGAAAGAAAATATTATTGGCATAGTGTCATCAATAAGCGGTATATTATGTGTGATACTTACAGGGAAGGGGAAATTATCTTCATATGTATTTGGAATGATTAATACTATTCTTTATTCTATTATAGCTTTTAGTGCAAAATACTATGGTGAGTTTATGCTCAATG
>CAKVCJ010000391.1 GCA_934725655.1 uncultured Brachyspira sp. | reverse complement strand
TATACAAGTCTCCTATTATATCTAAAATCTTATGTCTTACAAATTCATTATCGAAATGAAGTTTAGTATTAATTACCTTACCGTCGCAAAGAAGTATATGGCTTCCTATCATACCGCTTCCAGCCATACCCATCTTTTGAGCATAATCAATATTGTCTATAGTGTTAAAAGACCTTGCCTTTCCTACTTCATCGGTGAATTGGTCAAAATTATCAAACTTGTAAGTATATTCCTGAACTCCAATGCTGCCTGCAAAATCTATACGCAAACTCACCTCAAGCCCATTATATGGAGAAAGTATTATATAAGTTTCATTATCATTAACATTTCCATAGGTTAGAGTTTCATCTATCACTATAGGCTCTATATAATCATCTTGCTCAACAAAACCCGCCTCTCTCAAAGCATCGCAAAACACCAAAGCAGAACCATCAACATTAGGTACTTCCCCATCGCATTTTACTATTAAATTTGTTATTCCCATCATATGAAGTGCTGCCAAAAAATGCTCTGTTGTTTTTATATATCTGTTTCCTGCCACTAATGCTGTGGAGTTTACTGCTCCTGATTTATCTTTTGAAAGTATATTGGTGTGGTCTAGTTTTATTTGAGTGTTTGTGTTAATATCAACAAAAACTATGCCAGTATTCACTTCTGCAGGCACTAAAGTAAGTGCTGTTTTTCTTCCTTCCATTAAAGCAAAGCCGCTTACTACTATGCTTTTAGCAATGGTTCTTTGCTTCACTTTATATTTGTTATTAGATTTATGATGATGAGTATTTATATTGTTTGAAGCATTATTATTAGTTTGAGCATTTTCTTTTTTAAATACTTCATCGCAAGAAGATAATAATTTACTAATGCTGATAGGTTTCTCTAAAAAGTCATAAGCTCCCATTTTAGTAGCCCTTACTGCAGTTTCCACCCCCGCATGCCCGCTCATCATAATAACATTAGTATCTGGATATTTCTCTTTTATGTTTGATAATATATCCAACCCATCTACATTAGGAAGCCATACATCTAAAAATACTAAATCTACTTTTTTATTATTAAATGTTTTTAAAGCCTCATCATAGCTGTCGGCTATATCAACATCATAGCCTTCATCTTCTAATACATTTTTACAAGTATTTAAAATATCTTCTTCATCATCTATTATTAATATATTATTTTTCATCATAATTCAATTTTCCTACTCAAATATAATATTATATTAATCATATAAAATCAATATATTATATATATAAATTATCGGAATTATGTTAATATAATAGTATAATTATTCATTTTTTAATATAGTTGCTATTATATAAAATATAATCCTATCAGTATGTTTATTAATAGGGTCAAGATTTAATATATCCTTTATTTTTTTTATTCTATATAGAATAGTGTTTCTATGCATATTTAATTTCTCACAAGTCTTATTTATATTCATATCATATTTACTCATAGTTATAATAGTTTCTTTAAAAGATGAGTTTTTTTTAATTAGTGCTAATTTGTTTTTTAAAATAATATTAGAATTGATATATCCTTCATTTAATATGATATATTCTAAAATATAATCATCTATAAAATATATATCATTATAGCTATTTATATATTCGCATAAAAAATTTGCTTGTTCATAACTGTTGTATATATCTTCTAATTTATTAACCATACATCCGCACATAAAAGCAAAATTAACATTTATTTCTTTTTTTAAACTATTAAAGAATAGTTCTAATATTTTAT
>CAKVCJ010000390.1 GCA_934725655.1 uncultured Brachyspira sp. | reverse complement strand
CAGTGTAAGCATAATCTTTAAAAGCAGTTAATTCTATATAATTAGCCTTTGAATCTATTCTTGAAATAAAGAAAGGGCCGTTTGATATATAAGCATGTCCGTATTTATCTATAAAGTCAATAGCAGCCTGATATCTTTTAACAGCTTCTTCCTTTGTAATAAAATCTTCTATTCCTGCAGGTATATATTCACTGTCTCTCATTTCAATTAATTTTTCTTTTATGTCAGATACACATATAGGATTTTTTACGTCTATAGCCGTCAATGATTGGTCTTGTGAAATAGTATAAACATTACCAGATTTAGAGCCTTCAAGAACCATTTTCATTATAGCCTCATTTATCTCAAAAGGAATAACAGTATTTCTATTAGGGTTTCCTATTTTAGGGCCAACTGCCGCAATAGCAATTTGCCTGTTCATATCCATTGGCCAGTAATAGTTTCCATAAAGGGTAAAACTTCCATCTTCATTTATTATGCTTCCAACTGCATTATCCATAGCAGACATATATCTTCCAGCCATAGCAGAATCATAATATTTATCATTTTCATTTGTCTTTGTTATTATGTTTGCAATAAATACGCTTCCATACATTAAATCTACTAAAGATGAATCTATACCGTGATGCCATTTAAAACTTTTAGGCTTAAAATCACATTTTACATAAGCAGTAAGATTATCAGCCTTTTTATAAATTATCTCACCATTTTCAACTTTTGTAGTTAAACCCTCTTCCCATTTTTGAGTATAAGGGTTATACATTTTAGCATTATTAGGAACTTTTACAGTGCCTATAGGTATGCCGTTATCACCCGCTCTAACCCCTATCTCTAAACTATTAGTATCAGCCTCGCCAAGTATAAACTCTGTCTTTGCTGTAGAAGGCGATTCGAATGTAGCACCTGCATCAGAGCAAGGGCCTATCATTATGGCAGAATATGCATCAGAAAATCCGCCCACTCCAACAGGGTCCCAAGGGCTTATAAATAATGAACCTTGTGCAGAATGCTGAAGAACTCTGAGTATTTTTTCCCCATTTCTATTTGGCTTTATGTCGGCACTTCTTATAGACCAGTCATTAACACCATCGCCAACGCCATAAAGCATTCTTCTGTTAAATCTTTCTTTGTTTGCTACAAAAAACTGTGTTTGAGAGTTTAAATATATTCGCACAGCATCCTCGAGACCAATTTCTTGCAAACGCATATTGCCGCTCCAATATTCATCAGCTGTTAAAAACCAGCCGTTTGAATTTTTATCGCTTATTCTTGAAGCTTCTTTATTATCATAATTCCAAAACTCAGCAACATTTCCTCCTGGCATATAGTTGCCCTCTCTTACATACATTTGCCTAAGCGTAACGTCCCACCAAGCTCTTGTAGCCCCTGCCCCCCAAGCCTCTGTTATAATATTCCATTCATAATCTTTTGGGTTTGAACCATACACAACTTGGGTGGATTTGTTTCTGTCGTATAATAGTTTTTCTACTTTTATTCCTGTCTTTTCTATTAAATCAGATATTGCATTGCCTGCAGGAAGTCTTCCTGTGGGGTCATCAACTCTTATAACAAATTTAATAGTTACTACTTCACCATTATATTTCCACCAGCCATTTTCTTTTTTTAGCTTTCCTCTGTTTTCTGGAAGATTTGCTGCTTTTTCCATAGCTTTATTTATATCGTTAATAGCTTTCTCTTCATTGCCGTTTGCTGTCATACCCATTTTTGAAGGAATGAGATTATATC
>CAKVCJ010000389.1 GCA_934725655.1 uncultured Brachyspira sp. | reverse complement strand
GAATATTGGATGGAGCATTATGTGAAATCATCTTATTTAATAATATCAGGTTTTGTATTAGGCTCTATTATACAGGTATTCCCCGGTATTCCAAAAGGCATTGAATGGGCTTTATGCATTATAATGTTTTTGGCGGCATATTTTTTAATAAGGCTTTTACAGAGATTTGACCCTGATAATAGATAATTTTTTATAACTATTCTTTTTTGTTATTTTTGTTTTTGTCATATATATATTTTATTGCAAAAATCAAAATAACAATTATAAGAATTTTAATTATAATATTAAGTATTCCATGTATTCCAAAGAAATGGCCGAAGAATGCTGGACCTCCTGGCATAGGCGGCGGGGCATCAAATCCTCTTAAATGATGGTATGGTACTCCTCTGCAAGAAAATAAAAATAATGATATTATAGATAAATATATTGCTTTTAACATAAACAATCCTAATAAGTTTTATTATGTAATATTAGACGAATTATTTATAAGGAAAGTTCCCTATGTTTTTTACGATAATATTAAAAAAATAATAATTTGGACTGTGTTGTTTTTATATGGTATTGAATAGATTAAAAAATAAATATTTAAAAAAAATAAAATTAATAGTCTATGAGTTTAATTATATTAGTAAAAATTATAATAATATATTTTTAAAAATAATTAATTATATTTTGTTAGCTATTTATTCTTTTTATCAATTTATTATAGAGTTTGTTATAGTTGCTATTTTTATAGCTTTAATATCCTATTTTAGCGTATCGAGTTATTCAAAGAAATATATATATGATTCTATAGATGATATTCCATATAATGATGTTGCTTTGGTGTTGGGTACAAGCAAATATTTGTCTGACGGAAAGATAAATATGTATTTTAAGTTTAGAATGGATGCTGCTTATGAGCTATACACTAATGGTAAAGTAAAATATATACTTGTAAGCGGCGATAATAGACATAAATCCTACAATGAACCTAAACAAATGCGTTTAGATTTAATAAAACTCGGAGTGGATAAAAGGCATATATTTTTAGATTTTGCAGGTTTTAGAACGAGAGATTCTATATTAAGAGCAAATAGGGTTTTTGATTTAACTAATTTTACTATAGTATCTCAGCCATTTCATAATGAGAGAGCTGTATTTATAGCGAGAGAAAAAAATATTAATGCCATAGCTTATAGTGCTGATAATGTAAGAAAACTATATAGAATAAGACAATTTCCAAGAGAAGTTGGTGCAAGATTACTTATGTTTGCCGATATTATTTTCAATAGACCTCCAAAGTTTTATGGCAGTCACATAAAAATAGAAGAGAGAGAAATCATCAAAACTAAAAGCAATAAATTAAATAAAAAATCATATCAGGAAACAAAATGACTTCGCAATTATTAACACAATTACTTCAGGCATTAGGACTTTTGTCTATATTATTATTAATAGGCACTTTTTTAAGGGCAAAGGTAAAACTATTTCAAAATTTATATTTACCTGCTTCTGTGATAGGCGGATTTATAGGGCTAATTATATCTCCAGAGATTTTAGGAAGATTTTCAAGTTATTCAATATCAGTTGAATATATTAAGTTTTATTCTCTTTTACCTGGCATTTTATCTGTGCCAATATTTGCAGCCATTCCTTTGGGTATGTTTTTGAATGAAAACAAAACTATAAAATCACTTTATCCTGCTAAGGTTTTGATGTTATTTGCTATATTTCAATGTGCAAGTATGGCTCAATCTGCTATAGGT
>CAKVCJ010000388.1 GCA_934725655.1 uncultured Brachyspira sp. | reverse complement strand
TAATCATCTGCCATAAAGTTCATAAAATTATCTAAAACATATAAAATGCTATTTTTGAAATGTATCATATATATAACCCTATTTAAAAAATCTTTAAAAATAAAAAATAATTAAGGCTTTTTTATGTCTCCATCAAGCCTCACACTCTCATAAGACAAATCTCCAGAAATAAATGCAGATAAATCTTTTATAGCAAGTTCTTTTAGCCTCAAGCTCTCATTTCTTATAAAGTTTATTAAATCGCTGTTTGATACAAAATTAACAGTTAAAAGCCTTGCCACTTCATAGCATATATAATTTTTTATAGCTATATATGGAAGCTTATTTTCCTCAGTAGGTTCTGTATAGTTCATATTAAGAATTGTCTTTCTAAATTGTAGAGTATAATTTTTTAATTGACTTTCAATAAAATCTAAATCCATATTATCATAGTCAAACATTGTAAATATGCTTTTAAAATAATTTAAATCTGGTTCATATATACACATTTATATTTTTCCTTTTGTTATTATTTTATATATCAGAAATTTGACTTTTACATATATCTAAACAACTATATTTTGTAATATAAGTTCTTTTATTCAACTTTTTCCCGCCGCAAAAAGTTGCAAAAAGTGCAAATATTTTAACTTTAAATGTAAAATAAAATTTAGATTTAATCTAAAAATGCAGGCTTTTTGGTTCTTTGCGGCAGCAAAAGAACTGGGGGCGTGGGGGCAAAGCCACCATAAATAAAAAACTTAAAAATTTCCTGTATATACTAAGCCTCAAGCGATTTTATCTTTTCCTTTAAACTTCTATTTTCCTCTTTCAAATAATTTATCACATCATTAGGCTTCATCTTCTCACGTACAAGCTCCTCTGCCTCTTCTTTGCTTATTATTACAAAAGAATCTGTAAGAGAAATATTTAAATCACTCTCTATTAAAACCTTGCACCTTCTCTCATGAACATCTCTAAAAAAATATCCTACCTTAGCAACAACATAATCATTAGCCTTAATATCTTTATGAACTATACTAGCGTCTACAAAATGAAGTAAAGACTTTTTATTATTCATCATCTCTCCCAAAACATATATATAAAAAAACAAGAGAAGAAAAAACAATTTTCCTCTCTTGAATAAAAATAAATATTTAATAAAGAACTTTTAAAACATCATTAAATTAAGCATCTGCTAATTTCAAATCTATCTTACAGAAGCCATAAGGGTTAGAAGCTACTGTGCATCTCTTTGTTCTGCTTCTCCACAAATTGTTGCCCAATATATCAACTTCTCTTATATCATGATTCAAATATACAACCTCTTTTATAGAAGCCATATCCAAAATATTAGATGAAGTTGTAAACATATAAATAGAAGAACCTGTCCATATATCAGTAAGGTTTTCTAATTGATATTTCTGTTCAACTTCATGGTCATCAGCAACCCTAAAAGCAGTACCTACAACTGTTATACCGCTTGTTACGGCATTGAATATATCTGGCTTAAATGCTTTATATTTGCCGTCATTAGAATTGCCTATCATAGACACATAATTAGAAAATAATCTAAATAATCCCTGAAGCTTCACATAAACATCTATAGGTATAACTATATAAAGTTTCTGCCCATTGTTTTGAACTTCCATCTGGTCATTAAACAAATTTCCGCCTACAGCATAATTCAAATATTTTGCCAAATCTATAAAAGAACTAAAGAAATTATCAATATCAGTTTCTGTCCAAGAGCTTATAGCTTTAGCAGTTA
>CAKVCJ010000387.1 GCA_934725655.1 uncultured Brachyspira sp. | reverse complement strand
AAATTATGATACGCCTATGATATACTTTAAGAAATTAAGGAATTCCTAACTGCAATATGTTTGGAACCTGTGCATATCAAATTAATTATACATACATGATTTAGTTATAGTTTATTTATTATAAATTATTGTCATTATAAAATAACATAAAAAACAGATATTGTATATATTTTTAATTTACTTGATATATTAAGAAAAGTCTTATATAATATTTTAATAAAATTACTATATTAAGAATATGTAAACGATGAAAAGCATAATTATAGAAAAAAAACTTATAGGCATTATAATAAATAAAAGCAGAAATAATACCGATGCAATAGTAAAAAAAATAAAAAATATTATAAATAAATATAATGTAGAAGCAATACTTATAGATTATGATATATCATCTTATAATAATATTAACAAAGCAATAAAAACATTAAAAAATGTATCAATGCTTATATCCATAGGCGGCGACGGTACATTATTATCAGCATTAAAAATAGCTATTAAATATAATATATCTGTTTTGCCTATATATAATGGTACCTTAGGTTTTATATCCGAAATTCCGCCAGAAGAGGCATATCTTATTATAGAAGAATATTTTAATAACAAAAAAACATTATATGAAATAGAACCTCGTACCTTGCTTGATATAGAAATAAAAACATCAAAAACTACAAAAAATTATTTAGCGATAAATGAACTTGCATTATGCAAATTAGACGGAAGAACTTTATATATGGATATAAATATATCTGGCAAGAAAGTATCATCTATAATTGGCGACGGTGTTGTTGTAGCGACTCCAACAGGTTCAACTGCTTATGCTTTAAGTGCGGGCGGGCCAATAATTGCTCCTACAATAGATGCTATGTCTTTTGTGCCTATAGCGCCGCATTCTCTCACATTTAGACCGCTTGTTATACCTAAGGGAGATAATGTAGAAATAAAGCTTTCTCAAAAATCAAAAAAAGGTATGGTAACAATAGACGGTTATGATATATATAAATTTGGAAAAACTGATACTGTAAAGGCAAGTATAAGTGATAAAAATTGTTATATATTTCAAAGTGCAAATAGATTATTTTATGACATACTTAGAAACAAACTTAATTGGGGCATATAATAATGCTTAAATATTTAGATATTAGAAATTTTGTATTAATAGATAAAGTAAAAATTAATTTTGAAAACGGATTTAATGTTTTAACAGGTGAGACAGGGGCTGGAAAGAGTATTATCATTAGTGCATTAGAATTAATTACAGGAGAAAAAGGCTCTACGAGAATGGTGGGCTTAAATGGAGACAGGCTAACTGTAATAGGTACTTTCTTTTTGCAATCATCATTAAATATAGTAAAAAATAAATTAAAAGAATGGAATATAGAAATTACTGGAAATGAGCTTAATATAAAAAGAGAAATTACAAAAGACGGTAAAAGCCGCTCTTTTATAAATAATATTGGTGTGCGTGTAGCAGAATTAAAAGAGTTAGGAGATTTAATTGTTGATATACATGGACAGCATGAACATCAATCACTTTTTAATGCGGCTAATCATATTCATTTTTATGATGCTTATTTAAACATAGAAGATAAATTGCAAGTTTACAGGGATAATTATAATAAACTTATAAAATTAATAAAACAATATAATGAAATATCGCAAAATAAAAATACAATATTAAAAGAAAAATCTTTTTTAGAATATGCTATAGAAGAAATAGAAAAGGCTAATTTAAAATATAATGAAGATGAAGAGATAAAAAATGATATAGCAATGATGTCTAATGCAGAAAATATAGCTTCTGCTT
>CAKVCJ010000386.1 GCA_934725655.1 uncultured Brachyspira sp. | reverse complement strand
AGGCAATGTAAGCGGAAAGATTGAAGCAGAAGAGATAATAAACGAGATATTTGAGAATTTCTGTATAGGTAAATAGAAATAGAATTACATACTAAAAGTTAATTTTATATTTTTATTATTTTCGTGGATTAGTTTTTTGATATATAAATTAAATAAATAGCACTTTTTGCGGCGGGAAAAAGTTGAAGAAAAAAACTTCTATGACAAAATATATTTGTTTCTGTATACACTGAAATTTTTTTAAGTTTTTTATTTGTGGAGGCTTTGTCCTCCTGCGAAGCGTGCCCGTAGGGTACACACCCCCCAGTTCTTTTATTGGTATAAAAGAACCAAAAAAACTGCATTTTTTTAACTTAAAACATATGTATTGTTTTCATTTTACAATATCTTTTATATAAAGCTCAAACATTCCTATTTTTGATAGTGTACCCAAATAATAAAGACTTTTTGCTACGGAAAATTAAATAAAAACTTATAGATATATAAAAAAATAAACCGCTTTTGTGGGATGAACAAAGCGGCTTATTACAAATATAGTTATTGGGGGGTAGTCCAATCAACCTAAATATAATATCGTCTGTTGCAATAATAACTTTAATATTTTTTTATTTTATTATAGTTTTTATTACCCTATGAAAGTTTTTATATTCTATTTTTTCTATCTCATCGCTATTAAATCCAGATTCTTTTAGCTTTTCTAATATAGTATAAGATTTTGAAGCATCTTCAAGCCCCTTAACTCCTGTGATGCCCTCATCTTCAAAATATTCGTTATAATCAAAACCAAGCCCTATATGATTAACTCCTATAGTGTCTGCAATATATTTTATATGATCAACTCCCCTATCTATTGTCTGCTTATTTTCATCTTCATCCACAAAATCTTTATAAGAATTAAACCCCACTACACCATTTAAATCTCTTATTATTTTTAATTGTTCATCTGTAAGATTTCTTAAACTGCCGCATAGTTTTCTGCTATTTGAATGTGATGCTATTATAGGAGAGTCTGTAATATTAACTACATCATAAAAAGATTTATCATTCAAATGAGAAACATCAACTATCATTCCTTTATCATTCATTTTTTTTATTACTTTTTTTCCAAGCTCTGTTAATCCTCTGCCGCTGTCCCCCTTTGCTCCAGTAGCAAGCTTATTCTCTTCATTCCAAGTTAAGCTGGCATGTCTAATACCATAATCATCATAATACCTATCAAGAATATCTATATTTTCATCAATAGCTATCAAACTCTCAAAACCCAAAAAAGCATAAAACTTATTCTCTTTTTGAGCATTTATCATCTCATCATAACTTTTAACAATTTTTATCACATCATTACAATAAGTAATTTCTTTTTTTGTACATTCAAGTATCTCATTAGCCCTCTCAAAAGCCCTCTCATAATTTTCAGGTTCAACCCATACAACAAATATACTTCCCCCAACCTTACCCTTTACTAAATTATTATAATGATATTTTTTTAATATGTTACTCTCCCCTCTTAGAGTTCTAATAGTAACATCAGATAAAACATCAGAATGAGCATCAAAAATCATAAATCTTTCCTTAAATTTAAATTTTTAAAATAATATATCAACAATAGTTATTTTACAATACACTTAATTAAATAATAATTGTTTAGGAGCCACACATATTGCATTAAGTATTAATTATTTTATTTTTTAGATAAAATTATAGGTAAAATGATTTGAAAAATAATATTAATATAGTATACTATCAGTACTATGTAATTTTTATTTTGAGTTGAGTTATGAGAATAAAAGCGGCATTGGTTGTGTGTTTAATATTAATAGTGTC
>CAKVCJ010000385.1 GCA_934725655.1 uncultured Brachyspira sp. | reverse complement strand
ATTTGCATTTTCTGGTATGAAGCTTAGAATTTCTTTAAGCATTACAGGTGTATGAACTATATTATTATCCATATCACATATTATCGGTATAAGATATTATAAAAAACAATATAACTAATTTAATATTAAGATATATACTAAAAATTTAGTTTTTATATTTTTATTGTTTGTGGGGCTTTGCCCCATACCCCACTTCTTTTACGACCGAAGGAAGTGCCTGTGGTATTGGTATAAAAGAAGCAAAAAAACTGCATTTTTTACCAATTTTATAGCATTAAATTACATTAAACTATATTAAACATATAAAGTAAAAATATTTATAAATGATGATTTAGTGAGAGATTATGACTTTAGATATTTGATAAAAAGAGATAATGTATATTATATAGACTTAATTATCCTTTTGAAAAATCGTATGGACTAGATTTTTATTTTTATAGAGACAGAGTATTTACACCAAAAATTGGAAAATACACATTTAAATCAGAAGTTACAGATTTTGATAATAAAACAGTAATACTTACAATAACTATTAATTTCTATTAATTATATTTTTAATTCTTGACTAAATTTAATAATATTATATAATTAAATTCATGAAGTTAATTAAGTCTACAGTCTACAGTCTACAGTCTACAGTCTACAGTCTACAGTCTACAGTCTACAGTCTACAGTCTACAGTCTACAGTTAAATAATTATAATAACTGCTTTTTTACATCATACAAAAAAAATTTATCATTAATTAATAAAAGGTATGTATTATCATGAATATAGTTATAATACATACTGGATTCGTTAAATATCTTATCTACACATTAAGAAAAATAAAAGAGACAAATAAAAATGCAAATATATTTTTAATATCGGATAAAGAATACAAAGAATATTTTAAATATTCATCATTTGTGGATATAAAAAAGTTATATAAAGAAGAATCTATTGAGTTTAAAAATAAGTATATACATCTTGGTAAAAGCAATCCAAATTACGAAATGTTTTGTATGCAAAGATGGATTATATTAAAAGACTTTATGAAAGAATATAATATAAGGGAATGTTTTTATATTGATAGTGATATATTGTTATTTTCTGATTTAAATGAAGCATTAAATCCATTTAATAAATATAACATATCTTTAGCAAATAATTTGGGGCTGAGTATGTATATTAAAGATGTAAAAGTATTGGAAGAATTTTCTAAATATTTATTATTTAAATATACTAATGAAAAAGAAATAAATAAATTAAAAAGTATGTATTATGATGATCCAAACAGAGTAAATAATGGAGTTGCAGGAAGTATATCTGATATGGATTTATCTAGAGATTTTTTTTCAAATTTTAATTTACCTGTAGGAAATTTATCTGAAATAGAAAATGATTCTGTATTTGATTCAGCAATTGTTTATGGAGGAGCAGAATTTGAAATGCTTAAAAAAGGCAGATATCAAATGAAGAAAATATTTTTTGAAAATAACATACCATTTTGTAATTATAGTAAAGAAAAAATAAACAAAAAAATAAGATTTCATTCATTGCATTTTCTTGTATGGACTAAATTATATATAAAAAAACTTTCAGAAAATAAAGATTTGGATTTTAACCCATATTATATAAATTTACACAGAGAGTTTACAGTTTTTAAAAATAAAATAAAAAAGTTATTCAATTAATTTACTAAACATAAAAAATATAGTATAATAATTCACATGAATTTCAAATTAGAATCGAATTTCAAGCCTTCAGGAGACCAAATAACAGCAATAGACTCTTTAGTTAAAGGGCTTGAAAATAAAAATAAATATCAAACTCTGCTCGGAGTTA
>CAKVCJ010000384.1 GCA_934725655.1 uncultured Brachyspira sp. | reverse complement strand
TCTATTGTGGCGTCTGGTTTTAATATAGTATGGTCTATTAATTGATTTATATTTTGCATTTTATACCTCTGATAATTATATCATATATTATATTACCATAAAAACAAGTGCTTGAAACTTATATATATTCTTTTTTGTTATCAAAAAAGAACAGAAGAAATTTGTTCTTACTATTTTAATTCTAAAAAAGCGTCGCTTTTTTGGAAAAAAGAAATAAATCTAAAGCCCGCCTTCGGAGAAAACATTAATAGTTTAAATTTAAAGTTTCATGGTTTATGGAAAATATTTTTTAATTTTAAATTTTTCTCAATTTAACAATGAGAATTATATTCCATTGCTGATATGACTATCCGCAGAAGTGAAATGGGCTTTAGCCTATATAAAATGTTGACTTTATTTATATTTCTTACTTCAATAAAAATATTGTTTTTAGTATAATTTTAAATTTATTAATTTTATTTAATCTTTTGTCATTGCGAACATTAGCGCGACAAAGTCAGGCAGAAGCCAAACAATATACTTTTAATAAAATTCAATATATAAAATTACAAATGCCATAATTAATATATTTTCAAATTATGGCATTACTCAAATATAAATCTTATTATATAAACTATATTTATAGTTTTACCAAAAACAAAATCGAAAAAACTTATTTATTTGGTAAGTTCTTTCATCATTTTTTCGTTTTCTTTTTCTAATCTTTCAATAAGCCTGTTTTTCTAAACTTTTTCGCTTTTATAAATTATAATAAAAAATAATTAAACGATAGCGTAATAATTAGAATTTTTTATAATATAAAACGGCTCTATATCGAGTCTATCCATTAATTGTTTCAAAAATTTATTATCCGCTTCAATCATTTCTTTATGTTGAAAACTATTGAAAAATACTAAAGGCGAAGCTTTAATTTTTGTATCTTTAGGCAATCCAAAATCAAATAAAAATTTATCAGTGTCTAAAATTCTTAAATGTGTAAATATTTTTAAAACACAACTCAACATAGTTTCTTCGTTATCTTCCTTTTTCAATTCCAAAAGGTAAACGGTTTTAATATCTTTATTATAAGAGACTATATCAATTTTTCCCGCTTTGTCATCCTGTTCATTTTTTAATGGAGTTTGATAATCTAAAACTTTTCCAAGAATATTAAGCGAACCTTGATTATAAATTGCTACTGTTGGGCTACGATGTCTACCATCATGGCTATCAACTTTATAAGAAGATAAACGAGTTATTTTTTTAATCTTGTATAATAAGTCAATATTATTCAAAAGCCACTCCGCTATAACTTCCGTATATTTTTCTTTAGTATCCGTAGTTTTTCCTGTATAATTAATAAATGTTTGTGTATAGAAAGTAGACATATCTTTTGAACTATCTTGAAGTTTATTTATTATTTCGTCTTTTTTGTATCCGTTAGCTATTGTTAATCCTCCGATTAAAATATTAATAATTATTATATAATATATCATTAATTAAAATATTTATCAACATTATATTTTGATTTAAAATCTTCTTCCGATGTAAAATCCCACATTGACATGTAATCGTCAGGTTTCCTATTATTTTTATTTGTATAAAAACCACCAAAAGTGTAGTATAAACTTCCCAAGTTTGATAATATATCTATTTCTTTTTTATTATATCCTTTAAGTTTATTTATAATACTCTCGGCTTCGTATCTATATTCAAATGTAAATTTATATTTATAAGGCGGTTTGACGGTATAAAAATATAAATAACTTACATCTTTATAAATTTCACTAACAAAATAAATAATATCCTTGAAATTTAATTCTGTATAATTTTTATCGATTGAACTTTTTATTTTAAAACTAT
>CAKVCJ010000383.1 GCA_934725655.1 uncultured Brachyspira sp. | reverse complement strand
CTAAATTAATAAATATTTATATGTTTTTAGTTTAATATTTAGTATGTAAAATATAATTAGTATTACTTTCTTAACTTGCACTTTTCGCGAAGCGTACCCGTAGGGTAAAAACTTTTTGCGGCGGGAAAAAGTTGAATAAAATAAAAAACTTATATGACAATTTTTTTTAAGTTTGTGATTTGTGGTGGCTTTGCCCCCACACCCCCAGTTCTTTTACGACCGAAGGAAGTGCCTGTGGTATTGGTATAAAAGAACCAAAAGAACTGCATTTAGATGAAATAAATACTTACATATTATGAAAAAGCTCAATAGAATTATGGTCATATTATCTTCTCACAAGAACAAGAGAATTGATAGATTTTTTATTTAAAGAAAGAGTGAAAAAAATCCCTCCTGACTTTATATAAAAAAGGAGCTGTTATTTACAGCCCCTTTATAATCTCAAAAATTATTTTTCTACTTCTTTTTTGTATTTAATTAAGCCCTGTTTCAAAATCTCCATAGCTCTTTTTATATCTTTCGCCTCTAGTGCATAGCACATTCTAATCTCGTCCTTACCTAAGCCTTCAGCTGCGTAGAATCCTTCACCAGGAGCAAACATAACAGTTTCATTATCAAGATTAAAGTCTTTAAGAAGCCATATAGCAAACTCCTCAGCATTTTTTACAGGAAGTTTAGCAAGTACATAGAAAGCTCCCTCAGGCTCTTTCATTACAACACCGTCCATTTTTGTAAGCTCTTCAAACATAATTTTTCTTCTGTTGTCATATTCTTTTCGAGCATCTTCAAAATAGTTATCAGGCAAATCATATAAAGCAGCAGCCCCAACCATCTCAAGTGTAGGAGCAGACAATCTCGCCTGACACTCTCTAAACACAGCAGTACTAAATGTTTTGTTTTTACTTATTACACATCCAATTCTTGCACCGCAAGCAGAGAATCTTTTAGATATAGAATCTATTATAACAACATTATCAGCTAAATCTTTGTAAGTACCAAAACTTATAGCCTTTCTATCGCCGTAAACAAATTCTCTGTAAACTTCATCGCTTATAATAAACATATCATGTTTTTTAGCGAGATAAGCAATATCATCAAGTTCTTGTTTTGTAGATACAACACCAGTAGGGTTAGAAGGATTTGAAAACATATAGGCTTTGGTTTTTGGAGTAATATGTTTTTCTATTTCATCACGATTTGGAAGGTGGAATCCTTGTTCGGCATAAGTTCGGACAGCATTTCTTTTTATATCTAATACATCATAAAAACTATTATAATTAGCATAATAAGGCTCTGCCACTAATATTTCATCACCTTCATCGAAAATAGCTAATAAACTGAATAATAATCCCTCACTGCCGCCATTAGTGATATTAATTTCATCTTCTTCATAATGTACGCCTATTTTCTTCTCATAATATTCTTGTATTTTATTTATGAGCGGCTTCATACCTCTTGAATGTTCATATTTGAGGGTTTTGCCATTATATTTACTAATAGCATCCAAAAATACTTTAGGTGTTTCAATATCAGGCTGACCTATATTAAGATGATAGATTTTTATGCCTTTTTTTACAGCTTCTTCAGCATAGGGGTTTAACTTTCTTACAGGCGAAGTTTTTAGCCTTTGAATTCTTTGTGATATTTCCATTTTTAACTCCAAAAACTTTATTATATATAGTAATATTAGTGTATATAATAGAAATTGTCAATATACAAATAATTAGTTTTTATTATTATATTTATTGTTTTTAAGGATGATTTATTTTTTTGGGGCTGTCCTAGATAACTTAAATTTGTTAAAATTTAAGTATGAAACGCAGTAAATTAAGTCAAGAAAAAC
>CAKVCJ010000382.1 GCA_934725655.1 uncultured Brachyspira sp. | reverse complement strand
GAAAGCTTTTGAAATTAAAGGATTTGCTTCAAAAAATGTGGCAATATTTTCTGAAAATAGAATAGAATGGTTTATATTCGATATGGCTCTTTTATCTTTAGGCTCTGTCGATGTTCCGAGAGGAAACGATTCGACTTCGGAAGAATTGAATTATATTATAGAACATAGCGAATCAAAAGCGGCGCTCGTTGAAAATAAATATGTTTTCGATAAAATAAAAAAACATCATGCCGATTTGTCTTTAATAATTTTTTTGGACGGCTCGATGCATAATCCCGATAAAAATATATATTCTTTCGACAAATTTTTGGAATTGGGAAAAGAGGCGTTAAACGGCAAGGAAGATTTTGCAATAAATAAAGCTAAAAAATTAAATAACGAAAATATCGCAACGATTATATATACTTCGGGGACAACGGGAAAACCTAAAGGAGTCGTTTTGACACATGGAAATATTCTTCATAATGTTAGAGTTTTGCCCGACATAATAAAATTAAAAAGCGGAGAAAAACTTTTAAGCATACTTCCTATTTGGCATATTTACGAAAGGACAATATCTTATGTAACGGGGATAACGGGATGTTTTACCGCAATAACGAATAAAAGAGATTTGAAAAGCGATTTTTTTGAAGAGAAGCCCGATATATTTATTTCCGTTCCTGCGATTTGGATTAATATATATAATACAGTAATGAAAAATATTGACAGAAAAGGTTTTATCTCAAAAGTATTCGCTAAAACTTTAATAAAAGGCTCTATAAGATATATAAGAAATTTGAGATATCAAAATAATTTAACTTATTTAATAGGCGAAGAAAAAAAAGAAGAACAAATAAGATATTATCAAATAGGTTTATTCGATTTCTTTTTTCACAAACTCGCTCAAAAAATAATCTATAAAAAAATAATAGAACTAACTGGCGGACGACTTCGTTTAACTATATCAGGCGGCGGAGCTTTGCCCATGTATATAGAGGACTTTATTGAAGCTTCGGGAATAAATTTAGTAGTCGGCTGGGGAATAACGGAAACTGCGCCCGTAGTCACTTTAAGGTCGCCTTATAAAAATTATAGAGGAACTTGCGGAACTCCAATACCTGAAGTAACAATAGAGATAAGAGATAAAAAAGGCAAAATTTGTAAAGACGGAGCCATGGGAGTTTGTTATATAAAAGGTCCTAATGTATTTAAAGAATATTATAAAGATAAAGAATTAACCGAAACCGCAAAGAAAGACGATTTTTTTGATTCTGGAGATTTGGGAACTTATACAAAAGATGGCGAAATAGTTTTGACGGGACGAGCGAAAGAAACGATAGTTCTTTTAACGGGAGAAAATGTCGAGCCGCAACCAATAGAAAATAAAGCGATGGAATCAAAATATATCTCTCAAATAATGCTAATAGGACAAGATAAATCTTCAACGGGAGCGATAATAGTGATTAATTTGGAGAATATAAAAGAATATTTTACGAAGCATAAGATTCACGATAATTTGGATAATTTAAGCGACTCTGCCGAAGTTAATAAACTTATAAAGTCCGAATTAAAAAGATTGATTAACGCAAAAAACGGATTTAGACCTTATGAAATAATTTCAAAAATTATCATAACCGATAAAGAATTTACTATTGAAAACGGACTTTTGACTCAATCTTTAAAAATGAAAAGATTCGACATTATGCAAAAGTATAAAGAAGAGATAGAAAAACTATATCAAAAAAATTAATTTTTGTTATAATTTTAATAATATAATTAAAATTAATAAAAAATAGAAAATATGTTTATAACTTCAAAAAATGCAATAACCGAAGCGATTACAAAAGATTTGGTAAAAATTTTATATGTT
>CAKVCJ010000381.1 GCA_934725655.1 uncultured Brachyspira sp. | reverse complement strand
CACCAGATTCTTTGGTTATAGCTACACTTACAGCCTTTTGTCCGTTAATTCTTACTATCTCAGCTTCATCATCATAGTATTCGTACACATTTGCTATATCTTTTATCTTTACAGGAAATATATTATTTTTTAAATCTACCACCACATTTTCTATATCATTTATATTTTTAAACTCTCCTTTGGTTCTTATTCCATATTTATAAACTCCCTCATAAGTTTCACCTCCAACTATATTCTGATTTTCTAAAGAGAGAGTTTTTACTATATCATTGATGTTTATAAAATATGCATTTAATCTGTTTAAGTTTATATCCACATAAATAGTTTTTTTAAGCCCGCCTCTTATCTCTGTTTGTGCCACTCCTTCAATTTGCTCTAATGAAGTCAGTATTCTATTGTCTATTAAATCATATAATGCACTTAAATTATCAATACCAAAAAATGCTATCTCCATTATAGGGCTTGCATCGCTTGAAAACTTTGAAATATTCGGATTATCAACATCATCAGGCAGCTCGCTTCTTATCATATCTATTGCTTCTCTGATGTCATCCGCAGCGGTTTGTAAATCTGTACCCCAATTAAACTCTATTTCTACATTTGATTCTGATTCTTTTGATTTTGATTTTATGTTTTTTACGTTATTTACAGAAGATATAGCACTTTCTATTATTCTTGTAACATTCTTTTCAACTTCTTCTGGAGCTGAGTTTTCATATACTGTCTTTACGCTTATAATAGGAATCTCCATATTTGGTAAATAATCCACTTTTAATTTAGATATACTTACAAATCCTATTATAAAGAGAGAAACTAAAGTAACAGATACTGTAGTAGGTTTATTTATTATAAATAATATAAACTTTCTCATTTTTTATATATAAAAATTACAATAATTATATTTATAAAAATATTCAAGTAGAACAGTTAATAATTATTGTTCAATATGTAATATTATAAATTACACAAACATATATGTTTTTATTGTAAAAAATGTAAATAAAATGTAAAAAAATACTTGATAAAAATCATTTGTTAATATATTATCACTTTTCAAAATAAAGTATAAAAATATATAACTTTAAATAATTATAGAGGTTTATTAAAAAATATGCAAATTATAGGACATTACATATACACAATTATTAAAGGCTTTATAATAGGAGCTTCAATGCTTGTACCAGGTTTCAGCGGCGGCACTATGGCTATGATACTTGGAATATACGATAAATTAATATCTTCCTTAAGCGGGGTTCTAACTTTCTCAAAAAATGAAAATTATCTTTCAAAAAATAAACTTAACTTTTTGTTTTTAATATTTTTTTGTGTAGGCTCTATTTTAGGTATGGTGATAATTTCAAAGCCTTTATCAAACTTAATAGAAAAATATTATACAGTTTCTTCTTTTTTCTTTATGGGGGCAGCACTTGGGGGCTTTAATACGGTGTATAATAAAACAAAATCCTATAAATTTGATTTTTTAAGTATTGTATATATTTTATTAGGGGCGGCTATAGTGTATTTAATATCAATGATACCGGAAGGCTTTTTTAGCGGAAACGGCGATAGAAGCGAAACATTTATGTATTTTATACTTGTAGTTGCGGGTTTAATTGCAGCAATAGCGATGATACTTCCGGGTATAAGCGTGTCATATATGTTTTTGCTTTTGGGAATATATAAAGAGACTATTGACGCCGTTCATAATCTGTATTTTCCATATTTAATTCCTTTAGCTATAGGGTGTATTTTAGGGGTTGTACTTACTACAAAAGTTCTTGAATATTGGATGGAGCATTATGTGAAATCATCTTATTTAATAATATCAGGTTTTGTATTAGGCTCTATTATAC
>CAKVCJ010000380.1 GCA_934725655.1 uncultured Brachyspira sp. | reverse complement strand
GACTCGAACCCACATGGGTGTTAGCCCGGCGGTTTTCAAGACCGCTGCTCTACCAATTGAACGAACTCTCCAAAAACTAAATATGTGATGCATTATAACATATAAAAAATAAATTTCAAGTTTTTATTTACAAAAAATTCAATTCTTACACAAAGAAACTGCCTATTATATTTTTTAGCCCTTCTTTATCTAATTTATAAATATGAAGCAGTTCATCTCTTGAAGCTGTTTCAAAAAACTTATTTGGAAGAGAATGTATTTTTATTTTTTTATTATATATCTCATTGTCTGAAAGAATGTTTAATATTGCAGAACCAACTCCGCCTTTTTTTACACTCTCTTCAATTATTAGAATATTATCTGATTTTTTGGCAGCATCAATTATAGTATTTTCATCTAAAGGATTTAATGTGCATAAATTAATAATAGTAGTGTCTAAATTAATTTCATTTACAGCATCAACAATATCAATCAAAGTCTGCCCGTAACTTATGATGCAATTTTTTTTGCCTTCTCTAATAATATGAGCCTTACCAATTTCAAAATTATCAGGTATTATGCTTTTATCACATTCTCTTATAGAGGATTTATTATACCTCATCACTGTAGGACCATTATATTTATAGGAAGCTATAAACATATCTCTAAAATCTTTTTCAGCCACAGGAGCCATTATTACTATGTTTGGAATAATGCTTAAAAAAGAAATATCATATACACCCTGATGAGTATCTCCATCTTCCGGCACCAAACCAGCCCTGTCAATCATAAACTTAACATTGGCATTCATTATACCAACATCATGTATAACTTGGTCATAGGCTCTCTGCAAGAATGTTGAATATAAATAAACATAAGGTATAAGCCCGCTCTCTGCAAGACCAACGGCAAATGTAACAGAATGCTGTTCTGCTATACCTACATCAAAATATCTATCTTTAAAAAGTTTAGCATATTCACTAAGCCCTGTTCCAGATTCCATTGCAGCTGTTATTGCAATTATTCTTTTATCTTCTTTTGCAATATCTACTATGCACTCACCCGCAAGATTAGAAAAAGTTTTTGATGACTTCTTTTTTAATTCTCCTGTTTCTATATCAAATGGAGCGATTCCGTGAAACTTCGTAGGATTTTCTTCTGCTTTATTGTATCCCTTACCTTTTATAGTATTCACTTGAACAAATCTAAGCCCTCTTATAGATTTTACTTTCTCAAATGTTTCTATAAGCTCATCATAATTATGACCATCTACAGGACCAAAATATTTAAATCCAAGACCGCTAAATGCTATACCGGGTGCAACAATACTTCTTATAGCACCTTTACCTCTGTCTATAAACTCGTTTGCAATATCCCCAAATGGAAGAGTGGAAACTAAATTTTTTAATTTGTATGATGCATCTTGAATGAGGTTATCGTTTAAAGTAGTATTTAAAAATTTTGAAATAGCACCAATATTTTTTCCAATAGACATCTCATTATTATTTAATATTATTATCATATCTTTGTCGGTATGTGCTATATTATTCATAGCTTCTAAAGCCATTCCTCCAGTCATAGCACCATCGCCTATAATAGCTATCACCTCTCCGCTATAGCCTAAAATCTTTTTTGCACTTGCTACTCCATAAGAGAATGAAAGCGAAGTTGAAGAATGACCTGTCTCTTCTATATCATGCTCAGACTCTTCTCTTTTTGGAAAGCCTGATAAGCCTTTATATTTTCTTAAAGTATTGAATCTATTCTTTCTTCCTGTGAGAATTTTATGCGTATAAGCCTGATGCCCAACATCAAAAATAAAAGCATCTCTTGGAGAATTAAACAAATAATGCAAAACTATAGTTAAATCAACTACACCCA
>CAKVCJ010000379.1 GCA_934725655.1 uncultured Brachyspira sp. | reverse complement strand
TGATAGCTAAGTATTTTGAGAAGATGGGAGACCATGCTGAAAATATAGCTAAGTGGGTTTATTATTACAGCACAGGGGATAGGGTGAAATAATTATATAATTTCCTTTTTATTATAGTGATTATTTTTTAGTAAAATATAAAATTCTGCTTGATTTTATAATAATTATTTATATATTTTAAAAATAAATATGTAATTTTAAGATATTTTATTTAAGGAATAAGGTATAATTGGTGAAAATAAAATTTACTGTTTTATTAATTTTCTCTATATTTCTATTTTCTTGTAGTAGTAAAACAGTTATGAGTTCTTTTGATATGAATTCTGATAATAGCGGCACAGTAACATTAGGTGATTATTATGTAAAATCTGCAAATTTTTCTTCATATTATACTATAGAAGAGCGGGTTGATATTGCTTCAAGGGTTATACCGACAACTAATCAATATAATTGGCAAAGTTTAGAGCTTACAGCATTTATACATTTTGGCATGAACACTTTTACAGGTGCTGAATGGGGTACAGGCAAAGAGAGTCCTAATTTATTTAATCCTACAGATTTGGATGTTGATCAGTGGGTGCGGGTATTAAAAGAAGCTGGTTTTAAGCTCATAATACTTACTGCAAAACATCATGATGGTTTTTGTTTATGGCCAAGCAAAACAACAGCTCATACTGTAGCAAGTTCTCCGTATAAAAGCGGCAAAGGAGATATAGTAAAAGAGTTTAGCGATGCTTGTAAGAAATATAATATAAAAATGGGGCTTTATCTTTCACCTTGGGATATGAATGCTTCTTCTTATGGTAGCGGAGAGGCTTATAATGATTTTTATGTAAAACAGCTTACAGAGTTGGTTACCAGCTATGGGGAGGTATCAGAACTTTGGCTTGATGGGGCTAAAGGCCCTAATGCCCCTAATCAAACTTATGATTTTGAGAGATATTTAAAGGTATTAAAAGAGCATCAGCCTAATGCGGTAAGTGCTGTAATGGGTGAAGATGTTAGATGGGTTGGAAATGAGAAAGGTTATGGCAGAGAGACAGAGTGGGGCGTTCAAGCTTATAAACCAAATTCTTATAAAGATTCTGAAAGTTATAATTCTATATATGGACTTGTTTTAACAGCACAGGATCTTGGAAGCAGAGATATATTGAAAAAAGTAAATGGGGTTTATTGGTATCCTTCCGAAGTTGATGTTTCCATAAGAAAAGGCTGGTTTTGGAATAATAAAGAGAGTCCTAAAAGTTTAGATGAATTAATAGAGATTTATTATAAGTCAGTTGGATATAATTTTGTTTTGCTTTTGAATGTACCTCCAGACAAGAGAGGTAAATTTGATGACAGAGACATAGCTGTTCTTAATTCATTTGGAAACTATATAAAAACTACTTTTACTGACGGCTTGCTTAAAAATAAAACCAATACTTGGGTTAATGCTAAAATTGGAGATTCTAAAGAGTATGCATTAAAAACTCCTTGTGCAATTAATGTTTTGCTTATACAAGAAGATATTATGAAAGGGCAGAGGGTAGAGAAGTTTAGCGTTGAAGTTTATAGTTCAGGTCAGTGGAATAAAATTAGGATTAATGGAAAAGAACCTGCTTTAACTACTATAGGTTATAAAAGACTTGTGAAATTTGACGCTGTTCAAAATGCTGAGAAGATACGAATAACTTTAAATGAAGCAAGAAATAATGTTAATATATCTCAAGTTAATGTTTATTATTCTTCTAAATAAAGAACTTATTTAAATAAGTAATAATAATTTTTCAATTTTCTGTAAAATAAATAATGTTATTGTAAAAGATGCACAGGTTCCAAACATATTGCAGTTAGGAATTCCTTAATTTCTTAAAGTATATCATAGGCGTATCATAATTTA
>CAKVCJ010000378.1 GCA_934725655.1 uncultured Brachyspira sp. | reverse complement strand
GCAAAGGAGGAAACTCATATATAGGAGATAGTGCAGGTTTTACTGATGATATATGTTTAAAGGCAGAAGTTTATAAGGAGCTTAAAGCCGGAGAATCTTTTTTAGCATACACTATGATACCTATTGCTTTGAATCAGGCTTCTCGTTATTGGGTATCAAAGTTAAATGATGAGGGCGAGAGAATTGCATTATCTCCTGTTATTAAATGGGACTCTCCTACTTTTGATGTGGAAAACGGTAAGAGACAGTTTAATGATTTCTCATCTATTAGGGGAGTGAGTTTTTCTCTTTATATAAATTTTAAAATAATGACTGGGAGTTATGAAGATGAAGTTTTTCAGAAATATTGAGAGAGTTAATCAAAAGGTAAGAGATTATTTAAGTTTAAGAGGCAATGTTTATAAGGTAAAGATTGTTTCTACTCCTTCAAATGCTGTTATAAGAATAGACGGAGGAGATAAATATTTTGATGCATATAAGAGAGGTGAAACTATTCAATACGAGGTGAGTTTAGAAGGCTATAATACAAAGCAAGGCACTATAACAGTTGAAGATAAAGATATATTAGAAAGTGTTGTGCTTGAAGCAATTGCATAAAAAATTTAAAATTATAAAAGGTTCATTATATGAGTATATTTGATATAAAAGGAAATTTAATGAAAGATGAAGAGGGCTTAAATATTATAAACGGCTCTTCATATAAAGTGAGAATTGCTAAGACAAAGAGCAGAGATGAGAGAGTAGATTTTACCAGCGATGATGTTAAAGGAAAATATTTAATTTATCCTTCTTCTGTTGGGCTTACTCCTGCTGCAGAGAGCTTAACAAAAGATTATGTTGGCTCTCCTTCATCAGAATCCTATTTAGGAGCTACAACTTATGCGGGTGATATTTCTTTTGGTGCTTTTGTAAACTCTAATGCTTATTATATGAGTTTGATATGGGCTAATGTGCATACTAAAGAAAATACAGGAAACATTATTTGCATTAATTGTTTTAGTGATTTTTCTATTAAGATGCATAAAAATGAAAGCACCATCACTATGCTTGAGATTATTAGAGAAGATGAAAATGGTTTTTATAGTGATTTTATTGATATATATGACTCTATGACTCAGCAGGAATTAATTGATGCTATAAACAGCATAAAAAATATAAAAGCATTTTTAATTACGGGTGATAAGAATGACAAAATAGATTTTAGTAATTTTTTAAAAGAGTTTGAAGAAAATAATTATTTAATTAGCTTTAAGAGAGTTGGATTTATAGAGAGCGGAGTATTTAGCGAAGAGGCAAAAAAATTACATCCAAGATTTGTAAATATAATTTCTCCAAGATTTGGAGAGACGCAATATTATAACTTAGCATTATTTGATTCATCAAAAAATATTGAAGGCATTCAGTATATAGGCTGTGAAAGTAAATCAATGAGTTTTAATTTTGCCAATAAAGCATTAACGCAAATAACTTCTTCACTGTGGGCATCTGATGAGTATACTTTAGATAAAGGCAGTATTCTAAAAGAAGAGAGAGCGGAAGATAGAGATGTTGTAATGGCTCAAACTTCAAAATATCCAACAAAACTTTTTATTAACGGCACAGAGGCTACTTCTGTTTCTGATATTGCTATTGCTTTTGAATGGACTAAAGAAGAGAAATTTAATGTTTCAGCAAAGAGATATAATTTCCCAAATAATAAATTCACTTTAACTTTTTCTGGTAATGCAGTTTTTAATAATCAGTCAAAAGAGCTTTTTTATAATCGTGTTTTAAATGGAGATAGGCAGTCATTTGTAATATACAGCAAAACAAAATTTAGAGGCAAGGATTATCCATTTATATTCGTAAGTGCAGATGTTTCTGGAAGTCCTTCTTTTCCTACTATTGAGGCTAAAGATA
>CAKVCJ010000377.1 GCA_934725655.1 uncultured Brachyspira sp. | reverse complement strand
AAGTTAAACTTCAGCTTTCAAGAGAGCCATATGAACAGACTACAGAATTATTTATAGAAGAGCGTCCGAATATATTCAGTCATGTTTATGAGGATTTTAGATTAGAAGGCTATAAGTATCACCCAACTATAAAAGCGGAGGTAGCCGTTTGATAGTATCATTAATTGCCGCAGTTGATTCAAAGAATGGTATAGGCTTAAATGGTGTAATGCCTTGGGGACATATTAAAGAGGATATGCAGTTTTTTAGAAGCACTACTACAGGATATGCTGTTGTTATGGGGAGAGTTACTTTTGAGTCATTAGGGGGGAAGCCTCTTCCAAATAGAAAAAATATTGTTGTATCGTCTAATAAAAATAAGTTTTCAGATAAATATGATAACCTTTTTTATGAAGATAATTTTGAAAATGCTATTTCCAAATTATTATTAGAAAAGCATAATCAAATATTTATTATAGGAGGAGAGTCCATTTATAAAAGAGCAATGGATTATGCTGATAAAATATATCTTACTCATATAAATAAAGATTATAATTGCGACAGATTTTTTCCAGAAGTGGACAGTAAATTATTTTCTTCAAAGATATTGAAGAACTTTGTTTATGATGATATAGATGTTAGTATTGTGGAATATACTAAAGATTTTTAATATGTAATTTATCTTAAATAAAAAAATATAATTAGTAAGATTTAGTATTATTATTTATTTGCACTTTTTGCAACTTTTTGCGGCGGGAAAAAGTTGATAGAAAATTATTGTTTCAATATATAATGAAAATTATTTAGCTTGTAAAAAACATATTTTAATTTTTATTTGTAGGGACTAGCCCCCTGCGAAGCGTGCCCCTAGGGTACACCTCCCACTTCTTTTGCGACCGTAGGAAGTGACTGTGGTGCGAAGGCGGGAAAAAGAACAATAAAATTTAACGAACTCCGCAAAACGACAGAAGTAAGTGTCTGCGACTGTAGGAAGTACATTTAGGTATGGGTGTGAGAGTAGCAAAAAGTTAATAATATACTTACAAAAATATACAAAATATGGTTTTTTGATATTTAATAGAATAAAAAGTGTTATGTAATTTTTACTTTATAATATATAATCTTGTTATCAATAAATAATAATGAGGAATATTATGAAGAGATTGTTATATTTATCAATTTTGTTTATTTCAGTTATTTCGTTTATTTGTGTTTCTTGTGCAAGTAAAAAAGATAGTAATTTGAAAGTGTATTATAACGGCAATATTATAACTATGGAAGGAAACACAAAAGAGACTCTATATGCTAAAGCTTTAGAAGTAAGCAACGGAATCATTACAAAAGTGGCATACACTGATGAAGAAGCAAATAATTTAATTAAAAATAAATCAGCAGTAGATTTGAAAGGTAAAACTTTAATGCCTTCTTTTATAGACCCTCACAGCCATATAATAAGTTTTGCTCAAGCTCTCACAACTGTAGATTTATCAGGCACAACAAATATAGCAGAAATTGATTCAAGATTAGAAGATTATATAAAAAACAATAAACTTACAAATGGTGCTTGGGTTATAGGTTTTGGTTATGATAATAATTTGCTTCCAGATAAAAAAAATCCTACAAGAGATGATTTGGATAAAGTTTCCACAAACTTAGCTATATTTATTACGCATGCATCTGGACATGTTGGAAGTATGAACTCTAAAGCATTAGAATATTTTGGTGTAGATGAGAATACTCCAGATATAGAAGGCGGAGTTATAGAAAGATATCCTAACAGCAGAAAGCCAACTGGTTATATGGAAGAGAGTGCTTTTATGAAGTATGCAAGAGAGGTTGATTTTAAAGTTACTGATGAAGATATGATGAACTTTGTTAATCAGGCAGAAGATGTTTATTTAAGTTATGGAATTACAACTGCTCAAAACT
>CAKVCJ010000376.1 GCA_934725655.1 uncultured Brachyspira sp. | reverse complement strand
CTCTTCTGGTTCGAGTTTTATTAATTCCACTCTTTGAAAATCTAAAAATCCTCTCGGGTTTCCCATTTTTCACTCCTTATTTACTTATTTTTTTATCTTCAATATGTTTTTTAAGTTCAGCATTATTGAAAATTTTATCGTATCTATCTTTGGCTATACGAAATTTATCATTAACCTTTATATCTTTATTGACATCGTCTATAAAGTCTTTGAAATTTTTATTTTTTTCTATAAGCATATCGAGTGTTTGCATATCTAAATTTCTTTGCCTTGCTGGTAAAATTACTTCCGAATTCAAAATATCCGTTTCGAGTTGAATTATTCCTATTCCAAAGCTGGCATTTAATCTAACAAGTTCGCTTAAAATTTCTTTATCAATATTTTCAAATACTACAAGATAACCTTCGTTAGCCCAACTTGAATTTGAAACGGCTTGAAAATAATACTCTTTTATATCCGCCCAAGTTATACTTTTTTTAAGTTCAAACGAATAAATCTTACAACTTTGTTTATTTAGATTTTTAAGCAAATCAAGAGTTTCTTTTTTATAATCGTCAAAAGGAAAATGAATTCCAACAATGTCGGGATAATTCCATTTATCCTTGCCTTTTTCTCCTTTTTTACTATTTTCATGATAAATTGTCTTACAGTATAAATCAAATTCTTCGCTTTCAAATAAAAATTTAACTAATAAAGGATGCAAATCTCTTTCATGGAATATTGTTTTAGCTGCAGGTTGTGTTGTTTGAGTTGAGATAGTAATATTTGCAAGTTCTTTTTCTCTTTCTTTTAACCAAAAAATTGTTGGTTTTCTACTAACAATTATAAATTTAGAGTTTTCCTTTTCTCTTATATCACCAGACATACTAACTCTTAAAGTATGCTCTGGAGTTTGTCCTTTACTTCCAAGTTGTTGAATAAATTTCTGAGATTCTGCACTTTCCCAAATTTGTTTATAAGTAAGAGGTTCTTTAGCCGTTTTTAAAACCTCTTCCGCTAATTCTAAAAAAGTCATTTTTTACTCCTTAAAACTCTTATTTATACATTATAATATATAATTATTTATAAAAATTTCTAAATATTTCATATAATAGCTTTTATACAAACTATTTTTATTAAATTAAAATAAATTATAACAAAATATTTTTATTTGTCAAAATATTTGTTCTTTTTTTGCTAACACATTAAAGCGGACAGAATACAAAAAGAACTAAAAGAATTATTCTTACTTTTTTGATGCAAAAAAAGTAAGTAGAAGTTTTTATTTTTTTAGAAAATAAAGAAGAAAAATAGCACATTCTTTTATAAAAAGAATGTGCTATTTGGTGTATAAGTGTAATTTCATTGACAATATTTTTTGAAATATAATAAAAAATTCTTTTCAAGAAATCCATATTTACGCATAATTAAAACTCAATAATCACAGTTTAATTATTTTTTGTTTTTACTTTAGCCGAAAGCGTCCCTTTGGGAATTCAATTATAGATTCTTTTAACTCTATGTTTTCTGATAAATTAAGGCTAAAGCCCATCTTTGACGAATGATCGATTATTTCTAAATCTTTAATTTCTTCAAAAATTAAATTCTTTTTAAAGTAGAATTGAATAAATATGTTAATAAATCTTCGTTTCCATTCTCCCCGAGTAGATATAAGTCGAATAAGTTACTCAATTTATACACTTTTCCATGTTTCATAGTTATATTATAACAAAATAATTTAATTTATCAAAGTTATTATTAATGATTTTTTAAAATTAATTGTATAAAATTATTTTTTAGTTTCTATATGTATGGAATTTACATGAAGTGGTAAGTCATCTTTTATTATCATTTTAATTAACAAATATGTTTTAATAAATCGGCTACAAAATCATAATTATTCATACTCATTATATGCATTTTCTTACAAACGCTTAA
>CAKVCJ010000375.1 GCA_934725655.1 uncultured Brachyspira sp. | reverse complement strand
AAACTTTAGAATATATTTATAATAATTACAACTTTGAAGATAAACCAATTCTTATAATAGGTGCCGATTTGGTAAAGGATTTTGATAAGTGGAGAGAACCTGAAAAAATATCTAATTTATCGAATATTATAGCTGTTAATAGAGATGATAACAACAATTTAATTAGCGGCAATATAGAAAAATATAATATAAAAACTATAATAGCTCCAAGAATAGATATTTCATCAAGCCTAATTAGAGAAAGAATAAAAAACAACGGTTCTTTTAGATATTTTTTAAAAGAGAAAGTTTATAACTACATAAAAGAAAACGATTTATATTTATAGGATAATCATGAAAAAAATATTTGTAATTTTTTTAATGTCTTTTAGTTTATATGCTTTTGAGATGAGTTTGTTAAACGGCCCTACTGCAATAGGTGCTCTAAAGATGATTAATGATTATAAAAAAATAAATATAAGTATTATAAACTCTCCCAATAATATATTAGCTTCTATAATAAAAGGAGAAACAGACATTGCTGCTGTTCCTGCAAATATGGCTTCTATAATATATAATAGAGGATTAGATTACAAGGCGGCAGCTGTTGTTTCTGAAACAAAAATCTTTATAGTATCCAGTGATAAAAATATAAAAAGCATAGATGATTTAAAAAATAAAACTATTTACTGCGGATTAAAATTATCTACTCCAGATTTAATGCTTCAATATTTAATAAAAAATAAAAATATAAAAGGAGCAAATATAAATTATTCTTTAGGCAATTTGGATTTATCGAAAGCATTAGCTTCAAAGAGAGTAGATATTGCCATACTTCCAGAACCTTTTTTATCTTCCGCCTTATTGGAAAATAAAGATATAAATATAGTAGTTGATATTTCAAAATATTTACTACCCTACCCTGTTGCTGTGCTTATTGCCAAAAAAAGTTTTATAGAAAACAATAATGCTTTATTAAAAGAAATATTAAATGAATATAAAAAATCTACTGAATATATTTTAAATAACAAAGAGAAAATCGAATTCTTAATTAAACAAACTTCTATATTAATTAATGCTAAAGCTGTTGCTTATGGCATAGACAGAACAGGCATTACTTTTTATAATGATAATAACATGAAAGCAAAATTAAATGATTATTATAATTTTATATACAATTTTGATAAAAATCTTATAGGAAATAAAATTCCCAAAGATGATTTTTATTATGTTTTCTAAAAAATATAACATTTTTCTAAATTTTTTTCATTACTACATACAATAACTTGACAAAGTACTTATTATTTATATACTATTTTACAGCAAGAGAGTTTATATATATGGATAGACTTAATATTAATAATGAAGAGGTAAAAAAATATATATTTTCTTTATCAGAAAAGCTAATGAGGCATTTTGATTTAGAATATCAAATTAATAAAGAAAATGAATATTTTGATTTATATGCATTTCATAGAAATGATTTCTTTAAATCCTTTATTACCACATCAACGGTTTATGAAGGCTATTCTGTATTTGAACATATGCTTGTTCGCTTTATAGAAAATTGCACTTTAGAAGATATAGAAGAATTTCAAAATATGTTGGTAAGACTTACTCCTATTCTTTCAAATCCCAATAAGTTTCATAAGAGAAGCATAATCACAGGAATCATAATAACAGATATTTCTTTAGAAAAAGAATGGGAAAAAATAGTGAAAAAATTCTTTTATAGAGTAAGTTATAAATTATCATTTCACGGCTGGTCTGAAACAGAATATGCAATAGTATCTATAAAAGATAAAAGCGTCTATTTACCAAAAATGAGAAAAAAGGAATTAAAAAACTTTCTTTTGGATTTTTAATATAAAATTAATTAAGGAGATTTTATGAATGCTTTTCTATTATTAATCATTGGAATGATAGCCTTTTTTGTAGCTTATGTAACCT
>CAKVCJ010000374.1 GCA_934725655.1 uncultured Brachyspira sp. | reverse complement strand
TTAAGAATAATCTTCCAAGTAGAAGCTCCAAGTACAGCAAGAACTAGTAAAAATGTAATCCAAGTCCATATAATAATGCCAGGATCTATTTTTAAAAGTGCCATAGGTATTTACCCCCATTTCCTTTATTATAATCAGTACAGTTATAAATATTATTTAGTAAATAAAGCAAGAATACATATAACTAAAGCAAACAAACCAACACCTTCAATTAAAGCAGCAGAAATAAGCATAGCTGTTTGTATTTTACCAGAAACTTCAGGCTGTCTGGCAATTCCCTCTACTGCCCTTGAACCTATAAAACCTATACCCAATCCAACACCAATAGCGGCAAGTCCAGCTCCTATAGCTGCTCCTAATATAGCAAGTTCCATTTTTTTTTACTCCTTTATATTAAAAATATAATTTATTTATAATTAATGCTCATCACTAATGGCAATCTGTATATAAACCGCCGATAACAATGAGAATATATAAGCTTGTAAAACTGCAACAAACATTTCAAGTATGTATATAAAACTTAAAAATAATACCGCAAAAGGCGATACAAATAAACTTCCAGACATAATGATAAGATAAGGTATTACTATCATCATTATATGTCCGCCTGTGATGTTAGCAAACAAACGAATAGTTAAAGCGAATGCTCGGTTAAACAAGGTGATAAACTCTAAAACCCATATTATAGGGATTAGAGGAATTGGAAGTCCTTTGGGTACTAATTTTATCCAATATTTAATTAATCCTTTCTTTCTTATTCCTGCAAATATGTAAACTAAAAATACTAACAAAGCAATAGAACCAGTAAAACCAATATTAGCTCCTAAGCCCCCTGCTAAATAGGCATAATGTCCGTCTTCTGTAGGTATTCTCAATAAAGCAGGCAAAAGCCCTAAAAGATTAGAAAAAAGTACAAACAAAAACACTGTCAAACAAAAAGGAACATATTTCTTGCCTTCTTCGCCTAAAGCTGCTCCTATAACATCTTTATTCATATAATCTATTATAATTTCTAATATGTTTTGCAAGTAAGTTGGCTTATTAAATGGTCTTTTTAGTTTATGAGCTAAATATTTCATACTAAGTATGGATAATATACCAGCTAAAGTTACTAAAATGATATGTTTGGTTATTTTAAAATCAAAATCTATATAATGCCCCAACTTTATTGGTATAGTGAAGAAAGGATGTTCTGTATTATCTCCTATTTCTTCCATAATATAGTCGTTAATATTTATTTCAGCATATGCTTGATTATTTGAAAAAATACTGAAGCAAATTAAAAACATTATAAAAATATTTCTAATAAAAATTAATCTATTCATAACTTCTTTTCTTTAATATGATTTTATATTCATTGTATAACTATTAAATAAAAAATCAAGAATTATTTTATAACTTTTCTAAGGCGTCTGATACTGTCATAAAAATAGGTAAGAAACTTGTTATTTTAGTTAATTCAAAGACTTTTCTTACATTTTCTGTTATTTTTACTATAGCTATTTTACCGTTTCTTTTTTTTAACTCCCCTAAAGCTGATATAAATACTCCTATTCCGCTGCTGTCTATATAATATACATCTTCCATATCTATAATTATTCTTTTAGCACCAAAATCTATTTGTGATGTTATAGCATATTTTAAATCAGGAGAAGTATAGACATCTATATCTCCTACTAATTTTATTACAGAAGTATTATTTTCTAATTCTTCGATATTTATTTCCATTGTAAAAACTCCAATAAGATTATATATAAATTAACATATATGCTAATTTTTTACAACAATATTTTAACTATCAGAATTGATTGTATTTAATAATAAAATAACAAATAATATAAAATCATTTATTTACTAAATTAAAATAAAAGGGGCTGACCCAGATAACTAAAATTTATTAAATTTTAGTTATGAAACACAGTAAATTAAGTAAAGAAAA
>CAKVCJ010000373.1 GCA_934725655.1 uncultured Brachyspira sp. | reverse complement strand
CCAAGCTCAAGATTATGCCAAACGTAAAGGTTGGGATGAGAGAGAGATGATGAAGTGGTTGGGTGTGGCGATGAAGTGATTATATAATTTACTACAATAAAATTATTAACGAATATAAGAGAACCAATTATGCTTAAAAACATTCATAATTTTGAACTATATAGATACCAAATTCTACCTATCAATAGAGCTCAGTTAGAATTATTTAAAAATACAGAAAAAAGTATTGAGGAACTATTAGAAAAGAAAAATCACTATTTCATTAAAGCATTTAACAATCTCTGCTCTAACTCTTATTTAGATGATATTGGTGGAATTAAGAAACTAATTTTCAAAAGAATCTATCCCAAAGAAGAATGTTCATCAGAAGATGTTAATATTTTTTTAATGGCTAAGCCAAAATCTTTAACGATGGAGACTGATGATTTCTCATCAAAGGAAATTCAGAATTGGCCTAGAATTCACCTGATTGTAATAAATGATAAGGAAAAGCAGATTCTTGCTGTTGAGAAAAGAACAAGTGCATTCCCCAGCACTAGAAATGTAATAAGAAAGATAAGTGAAAGACTAAATAATATTCTCGGTTTAAATAATCTTAATGTTCATATAAATCCTATTTACGACAAACAAGTATTTTGGGATTTCATTGCAGACAAGTCAATAAAGAAAATAGAATTTAGTCTAATCACGCCAAATATGGCGAATATTTCTAAAACTTTAAGCGATGAATTAAAAAATATGGCAAAAACATCAAATACCGCTAGAACTGATATTCGACTTAATGCAGCAGATGGCACAAGTTTAATTATAGAAAGAGATAATTCCTATATAAATGATCTTGTTGAATATGGTAGTCAAGGTGGTGGTACAATTAGAGTCCAAACTGAGGGAGTTAGAAAATTTACTGACATAAATAAAGGGATTACCACTATGAGTTGTGATTCACTAACTCTTGAGAGTAATAATCCTAAGAATATTATTGATATAATAAACTATATTTTAGGAGAAAAATAATGTGGCAAATATTTATTACATTCTGTACATGTTTTGTTATATCACTGATATTTCATTCAATAGAATTCTTACTAGATGTAAATTTCACTAGAGTTTTTTTTCAACAAAACCTAATAAGCTTATTAACGACTCTTTTAGCCATTAATGTAGCTGTTCTTGGAATAGTATTAAGTAGGATTGTAGCTCTAAACCAGTCAGGTGAGAATTTTACTAATACAAAAAAGGAAATACTTAAATCACTCAAAGAGCAAGTTGCTCTTATAGGTTTATCATTAGTCTTATCAATTTTTTCCGCTAAAGAAAAATACAATTTTCATCCAGTCTTAGTAAATTATATAATAAGTGTTTTATTAATGAGTGTATTTTTTTATGCCATATACATCTTATATGATACGGCTAAATCTCTAATTAATATACATTAACCCCTTGATAGCGCAAGCGTCCTCGCTTGTGCCCCTCATCTAAAAGTGCTGTCAAAAAATCCAAAGATTTTTGAATATTGGTTCTGCTGATGGTTATGGGTTAATTATTAAGCAGCACCAGCGTGGACGCTGGCGCTATCTTTCCTTATTAGCACAATCTGTTGATGCACGCTTCTCAGCGTGTGCCTAACTTCAATAAAAACACCTCAAAAACTCGCCGCACTTTAATTCCTAGGGCACGCGTTGGGAAACGTGCGCCGGCATATAAGTTTAGTGAATAATTTTCTCCCTAGTTTTTTACTCTCTAACGCTCACATTGTGAAAAGCATATTCTAAAAATAAATAGCAAAATAATTTTTGATTAAGTAAAATTCTTTGAAATTTAGTCACTTGTAAGGAACTTATGAAAAAATTTATCTCTTTGCTTTGCTTAGCATTAGTAGCTTGTTCTAGTAACAAAACTTCATCTTCCCCTGAGGAAATAACATACATTCCAGAATCTTCAGAACTGCAACATAT
>CAKVCJ010000372.1 GCA_934725655.1 uncultured Brachyspira sp. | reverse complement strand
TTTTATCATAGATATTTTTAATCTTATTCGATACCATTTCAAGTTTATCTTTTTTTACAAATTCTAACATTTTTTAATATCCTCTTTAATTGTTTATTTAGTTATATAGCATCTTATAATACCATCTCAAAATATTCTCTTCCGCCTCTTCGTAAGATATTCCTCTATCTTTAAAAATACTTTCATATTTTGATTTTATAACTTCTGCCAACCTTTCCTTGCCAAAGCGGGCTTCCAATTTTTCTCTAACTATTTTTATATCTGCGCCAAAGTCTTTGTTATATAATTCGGGATTATCTTTATATCTATCTACAAAATTTTTTAAATAATTTTCTAACATTTTTTAAGCTCCTCTTTTTATTTTTAATTATAATGCCAATAACAATACCTATTAACCGCCAATAAGTATTTTTCCTCTTTCGTATATTCGTCACTATCGAAACCAAATACTTTTGCATAATGATTAATATCGGCTTCGGATAAAGGCTTTTTATTTAATCTTAAAATTAAAGCCTCTTTTTTTTCCAAAGTCCTTCTGGTAATTTCAATACTGTTATTAAACCGTCTCATATTATACTACCTTAATCGTAATTATTTTAGGCATAGTTAAAGTGGCTTCTCGTATATCGGTTATTACAAAATTACCATTTACCAAATGCTCTTTTTGATTTAAGAATTTTGATAAACTTTCAATTTCCAAACTTTTAACCTCGCCCTCTATCTTAAATATTACATCCTTATGCGGAGCGTTATTCCATAATTGTAAAGCCCGACAACTATTAAATGCATTTTCACTATTACAAAACGAACGGACATCCATTTTAATAGTTTTTCCAACTTCAAAATTATATCGTTCATCGCTTTCGTATATAGTTTCGTGTCTATATAAAGATATTTCTTTCGGTATTGATTTATTAATCAAATCTTTAACCTTCTTTTTAATTGAAGTAAATCCTTTTTCATTTCTATTATCGCAATCTTCGGTAAAAAAATGTATTCCTTTTTCTACAATATTAAGTTTATTTATTTTAGCCTCGTCAAGTTCTCCGTCTTTATTCAATACTAACTCGCCCGCTTTTAAGTTTTCGGAATATAATTTTTCGGCGGTTGCCTTCGTATCGCCTTCAAATTGATTAATTGCTTTTTTCATTTTTTCTTTATACTCTGCCGTCTCTTTATACTCTTTATATTTATTATACTTGTCTTTATCGGATTTTTCAAGTCCTCTACTATATTTAATATCGTTATCGATTGCTTTAACTTTTTCGGCATCCTTCAATAAATTATTTTTAAAGTATTGTTCTCTCGTTTCCGAAATATAACCGTCTTTTTCGCCTATAGACGCCCTATAAAGTTTTACCATATATTCGTATCTGTCGTTATCGGTTATTTCAATATCATTATCATTACTTTTATCATTATCTTTTTTCTCATTATCATTACTTTTATTACTTGAAGAATTCTTTGTAGCAAACTTGCCGTCCTCGTCTCTGTTTACATCCGACTCCTTGAATTCTTTTTTCTTGGCGTCTATATATTCTTTTACACTATCTATATAATATTCTATATCGTTATTTATTTCATCTTCCGAAAGAGTTATATCCGTATCGTCTTTATCGATATAGTTATTCAAGTCGATTAAGCTATCTACAAATACTTTACTGTCAATATTTATATCGTATTTACTCAAATACTCTTTTAACCGCTCGTGTCCGTCTTTCGCCGCCTTATCGCTTCTCTTATACTCTTCATACTCATTCTTATACTTATTCCAAAGAACCTTATTAGCTTCGCTGTCGCCTCGATTATATCGTCAAAATTCCTCATACTTTATGCTCCCTTTTTTTGTCTAATCGTTACGATTTTCGGCATTGTCAATGTTGCCTCTCTTATTTCCGTTATTAAAACTTTTCCCATCCCATCTGCCAAAATAATATCGTTATTTTATCGTTTATTACATCCTCTTCGTATTCTTCAATAGTTAGA
>CAKVCJ010000371.1 GCA_934725655.1 uncultured Brachyspira sp. | reverse complement strand
TCATTAGAATGATAAAGCCCTATAGCTAATACCATTTGATTCTTCCACAAAGGTATGGTATTAACAAGTGTAGATTGTATCTTTTCACTCATAACAACATTATTATTTTGAACCATTCTTATTTGCGGTATAGTTTGTATTGATACTGTTTTAGTTAATTCTAAATCATGCAGTCTCTTTTCAAATCTATTCGCTAAATCTTTATAATCTCTTACTGCTTGAGCATCTTCTGGTTTGTTAGTTTGTTTTGCTTTCTCTTCAAGTTCTAATATTTTTTTGTTTATATCATTATTTAACTTTTCTTTTCCAGCTTTAATGTATAATTCAAGCTCTTTTAAATAATCCAAATTATAATCATACATTTGGTCTAATATGCTAATATCTTTTAATAATGTTCTCTGATGATTTTCTAATATCTTTATTATGCCGTCAATATTAACTTCCACTTTAGAATATTTTGTTTTTAATTTGCTTAAATTATTAATTCCTTTCTTGAAAAATCCAAATATCCCTTTAGACTCTTTTTCTATATCAAAACCTTTAAGCTCTACTATCAAATCACTAATAGTGTTTCCTATATCTCCCAAATCTTTATTCATCACGGTACTTAATGTATTTTCAGAAAATTGAACCATTTTGTTTTGTGCAGCAGAGCCATAAGACATTATAGAAAGAGAATCTTCTAAGTTTATACTATCAGACAACTCTTTTATTTTGTTATTATCACTCTCACTTATTTTAGAATCAATACTTTTTTGAATATCTAAACTTAAAGAATTATTTTCTTGCATAAATAAATACCTCCAAAAAAAATTATATTAATCCATCTTTTTCAAGCATGTTTTTTAATACATCTATATCGCTATTTATATCAATTAATTTGTTTTCATTCATTTCAAGAAGCATTTTTTTTAAAGCCTCATTCAATTTTATTATAGCATCTTCTATCTCTAAAGAAGTTTTTTCTATATTAGCATTTTTTACAGGCAAATTGCAAAAATCAATATAATATTTAAGCATTTTTATAGCCGTTGGAAGATGATATTCATTTATCTTTTGAAGTTTTTTCTCCCCTTCTTTGTTAGCTTTAGAATAATCAACCATATTATCAAGTATAGAAACCATCTCTTCCAAAGCAGGATTAATATCAGCATCATTAATCTCTTTTGAATATTCTTTTATTTTTTCTATATTTCTTTTTGTTTCCAATATTACTAAACTTTCTTCATTATCATTAGAATTATTATTAAAATTATTATTAGAATATTTATTATCATTTTCAACAGGAAAGTTTCTCTCTAACTCTAATTTTAATTTTTCAAAAATATATTTATCTTCTTCCATTTTTCACCATTTTAAAACTAATATAATATGTTAACTTTAATTATAAACAATAAAATGATTATTGCAATATACTATTTTACCTTTTGATATATGCATTCAAATGTATCTCCCAAATTAAATTTTTGTGCAAGATTTTTATATAGTTTTTCTGATAGTTTAGAGTTTTTAAAAATTTTGAATATATCTGTAAATCTATTATAATAAACACTCTGATTTTCTAAGCTAATTCTTTTAAGCGAATATTTATTAAAAAACATATCCAAAGATTTAGGATTAGCCTCGAATGCATGGTCGCTCGGTACTATAGAATAATAATTTTTATTAAACCTTCCGCTAACTCCATAACCATTAGGCATAGCTAAAGCAAATATACCATCATCTTTTAAAGAATATAAAATACTCTCAAAAATTTTATCAAAATTATAAATATGCTCCACAACATACCAAGCAGTAATTATATCATACTCTTTTTCTTTATAGTTAAAATCAAGCAAAGAACAATTATGCACATTTAAGTTTAAAGTATTAATGCAGTAATTTGAAGCATATTCACTTATCTCTATACCCTCGGTAATATATCCATAATTAGAAGCCTCTTTAAGAAAAAAACCCATAGCACTTCCAATATCTAAAACCTTTCCATTTG
>CAKVCJ010000370.1 GCA_934725655.1 uncultured Brachyspira sp. | reverse complement strand
CTTCGCGAAGCGTATCCGAAGGATATGAGGTTCTTTTATACCAATACCGAAAGGTACCTACTCGGTAAAAGAACTGGGGGGGGCGGGGCTAGTCCCCGCAAATAATAAAAAAGATAAAAAATCTATTGTATTTTTTCTAACCACAAAAAGTACAAATAATAAAATAATACTAATTATATTATTAATATAAATTATTAAATTAAAACAATATAAATATTTATTAATTTAGTTTTGAAACAAGTCTAATAAACCGCACGTATAAAGGCTGTCCAATAAGAATAAGCAATATCGTGCGGAAAGGTGCTGCGGCTCGCAGTGACAAAATATAGTTATTTATGTGTATAATATTTTTACTGTTGTAGAGTATTGTTTTCTGTTGTTTGTGTATTATTTTCTATATTATTATCAGCATTTTCGGCATTATTATTTTCAACTGTATTTGATTCTGCGTTTTGAGCATCTGTTGCTTGTGTATTTTCTTCTGCTGTATTTTCTATATTTTGTTCAGCAGCATTTTCAACTGCATTTTCATCTGTTACAGTATTATCTTCTGTTGCAACATTTTCAACTTCCTCTTGAACAACTTTTAAATTGTCTATATCTTCTGCCTTAATATTTAAATCCATATTTCTTATTATTTTTCTTGCAGTCTCTATATCAACAGCCTCTCCTAAAGCATCAACTAATGTAATTTCTGGGTCTTCATTTCTATACTGCTTCATCTCCAACACATAGCCTTCTGCATCTTTTGCTATTGTAGTTTTATTTCTGCCGTCATTTTCTATATCTATTGTAACGCCGTTTGCTCTTACTTCATTAATAGTAGTTTTACCGTCTGTTGTAGTTTTTGTAGCGGATGTACTTCCGTCTGGCTCTGTAGTTGTAGTTTCAGTATTTCCGTAAACATCTTTCACAACAACTATACTGCTTCCATTTGGTTTTATAGTTGTTGTTATGCTGCTTGAATCTGCTGCCACAACTTCTGTTACACTGCTTGAATCTTTATTAAGCGTAGTTGTTTCTTTTGAGCCGTCTTGTCTTATTATTCTTTTTATTGTAGTGCCGTTTGGCATTTTTATTTCGCTTATAGTGTCAGTGCCTACAGTATCAGTAATGATAGTTCCATCAACTTTTTTAGTTACCACTGTAAAAGAACCGTCTTCATTATATGTTTTTGTTATAATACTTCCGTCATCAGATTTTACATTATAAGAAAAAGTACCAGCTCCAGCCCCTTGAGAATTCCTCTCTTCAACTCTTCCGTCTGGGTAAACTATTTTTAAATTGCTAATTCCATTTGTATCAACTGTAGTAGTTCCTATGCTTCCATCCACATAATTAGCAACAACTTTGTAGCTTCCGTCTGGATTTTCTGTTTTTACTATTAAAGCTCCATCGACTCTCTTTGTCTCTGTAACAATATTGCCTGAATTATCTTCTGTTCTTTTTACTTCTGTGCCGTCTAAACTTCTGCTGTAGAAAAATATTCCGTTTTCATCTTTATAGTTGGTAGTAATAGAGCCGTCTGACCTCTCTACCACAAATGCTTTATTGTTTTCTAAAGTTTTTCTATTTATAAAAGAGCCGTCTGCATATAGAGTATATTCATATATATTGCCTGATGATGTTTTGGTGTTAATAGATTTTGAATTATCTATCATATAAGTTTCTACTCTTTTATCTCCATTTTCAGACACTATCTCTATTTCTCTTTTTCCATAAGGATATATAGTATCAGATACTTCATAGTTATTAGAATATATTTTTGTTTTCTCTATCTTTCCATTCTCATAAACTATTTTTACACCATTAGGATATATTGTCTCTCTCTCATAATCAAAATTTGGAAACACATTTTCTGTAGTAATGCTTCCATCATTGTTTGTTGTTACTCTATAATTGTTTGTAAAAGGAATGAACTTTACAGATGTATCATTGCTTCTTATAAGAGATATTACTCTCTCTAAAGATTCTCTTTGATAATAATCACTTC
>CAKVCJ010000369.1 GCA_934725655.1 uncultured Brachyspira sp. | reverse complement strand
CCTTATGTATATCAACCGTAATAGGAACATTAGTTTTAACAGAATGCTCCATTATCTCTTTCATTATAGTCATAGCCTTATCAGACTCTTTTTCAGAAACTTCAACAACCAATTCATCATGCACCTGCATAACAATTTTAGCAGTTTTAAAATGATTTTTAAACTCTTTATGTATTGCAATCATAGCAACTTTTATCATATCAGCAGCACTTCCTTGAATGAGAGTGTTTAATGCCATTCTTTCAGCCTCATTTCTTACAACTGCATTTGATGAGTTTATAGTTTTAGATAAATCTCTAATCCTTCCAAGCATAGTACGTACATAACCTTTGGCTTTTACATCTTCTATAACTTTTTCACAGAATGGTTTTACTTGAGAATATGTTGAAAAATAGCTCTTAATAAAATCATCAGCTTCTTTTCTTGATATGTTTAATTCTTTTGAAAGCCCAAATGCTGTTTTGCCGTAGATGATAGAGAAGTTAATTATTTTTGCAGTGTTTCTCATTGAAGGAGTTACATGCTCTTTGCTTACAGAATATATTTTCATTGCAGTTTTTCTGTGTATGTCATCATTGTTTTTGAAAGCTTCTACTAATGTAGGGTCGTTACTGAAATGTGCTAACAGCCTTAATTCTATTTGAGAGTAGTCGGCTGCTATTAATACATTTCCTTTTTCTGCTATAAAAGTGTTTCTAATATCTTTTCCTTCATCGCCTCTTGCAGGTATGTTTTGCAAATTTGGCTCTGATGAAGATAAACGTCCTGTTGCAGTTACTGTTTGATTGAAAAAAGCATGTATTCTATTAGTTTTTTTATGTACTAATGTAGGAAATACATCAAGATAAGTGTTTTTTAATTTTGAGTATTTTCTGTATATGAGCATATACTCAGCAATTTTTTCTCTTTGAGCAAGTTCTCTAAGTACTTCTTCATCGGTTGAATAAGCGCCTGTTTTTGTTTTTTTAGTAGAGTTTATTTTTAACTTCTCAAATAAAATATATTCAAGCTGCTTTGGAGACTGTAAGTTAAACTCTTCTCCTGCTTGTTTGTATATTTTCTCTTTTGTTTTCTCCAAAAGCGAACCATATTCTTCGGATAAAGATTTCATTTTTTCTGTGCTTATATAAACCCCATCAAACTCCATATCAGCAAGCACACTAATAAGAGGCATCTCTACATTAAAAAATAATTCCTCAAGATTATATGTATTTAAAAGCGGAGCAAAATATTCGTAAAATCTAAATGTAATATCCGCATCCTCGCAAGCATACTCAACAACATCTTTTAACTCAACATCTAATAAAGTATTTTTAGCATTATCTGTAATGTCGCTATATTTGATAGTGTTGTATGATAAATAACTTAAAGCAAGGTCGTCCATATTGTATCTGCCTCTGCTTGGGTTAATCAAGTAGGCAGCAACCATAGTGTCAAAATATATATTGCCCATTTTTTTATCTATGGCACGCATCATCTTGTATTCATATTTTAAATTATGACCTATTATTTTTATGTCTTCTTTTGCTAAAGTGTCAAATACTAATTTTTTGCAGGCTTCTTTATCTATGTTTGTTCTTCCGCTCAAATCTAAATAAAAAGCCTCTTTTGATTTTATTGCAAATGATATTCCTATTATTTCATCTGTAAAAGTATCTAACCCTGTAGTTTCAAAATCTATGCATACAAGTTTTTTAGCATTTATATCATTTAAGAGATTTTTTAATTCTGTTTCATTTTCTATTAAATAGTATTTAGCATTATTGTCTTTTGCGTTGGATACTATTGTAGTTTTTTCTGTATTATCTTCTATGTTATTTTTAGTCTCTTTTTTTGTTTGAGATATTTGTACTTTTTCTTCTTTCTTTTTGCTTCCGTATATATAATAATTAATCTTATCTCTTATTTGTTTTAATTCTAAATCATCTAATATTTTATTAACTTCATCTATATTAATTTTATTTTTTTCAATTTCTTTATAATCTATATTTAATT
>CAKVCJ010000368.1 GCA_934725655.1 uncultured Brachyspira sp. | reverse complement strand
ATATAGCTATGTGTTCTAAGCATTTAGGTGCTGATATGGTTTATGCTTGGCCTTCTGCTGAGATTGCTGTTATGGGGCCTGACGGTGCTGCTAACATCATATTTAAAAAAGATATAGAGAAAGCTGAAGACCCTAAGAAAATGAGAGCTGAAAAGATAGAAGAATACAAGAAAGAGTTTGCTAATCCTTACAGAGCTGCTGTGAGAGGATATGTTGATGATGTAATAGAGCCTGAATATACAAGAAGCTATCTCATTAATGCACTTCATTTGTTGGTAAGCAAAAGAGAAAATAGACTTCCTCGCAAACATGGTAATATACCTTTGTAATTTTTTATTGTAATTATAATAAAAGGAGTGAAAAATTATGGATCATAATGCTGCTATTACAATATTTGGTATAATATCTGTTTTAATTGTTGCTTTAGTTTTTTATGTTTTAGCTTTAGTTTTGGGGATGATTTTTAAATCAAGAAATACGAAAAGAGAAGAAGAGATTAGTAAGGTTGTTGAGGAAAGTAAAACTAAAGAAGAGGATTTATTGGATGACAGTGAGCTTGTAGCGGCTATTACTGCTTGTATTACTGCTTATAGCGGTAATTCTAAATTTGTAATAACTTCAATAAAAGAGTCTAAAACTCCTGTATGGGGTATGGCTGACAGAATAAAATAAAATATAAGAGAAAATAAAAAAATAATTAGGAGATAAATGATGATTAAAAATTATAAAGTAACTGTTAATGGAAAAAGTTATGATGTATCTGTTGAAGAGATAAGAAATGAGTCTGCTGCTTCAAATAAAGTTTTATCTGCTGCTGTTAATAATGCTGTAAATAATCAGGCAGTTAATACAAAAGCTTCTGCTCCAAGTGCAGCACCTGCTGCTGCAAAAGCTTCTGCTATAGATGAGAATGCTATATCTGTAAAAGCTACTATGCCAGGTACTATATTATCATTTAATGTTGCTATAGGAGACAAGGTAACAGAGGGTCAAGTAGTTGCTGTATTAGAAGCTATGAAGATGGAAAATGAACTTACTGCTCCTGCTTCTGGAGAGGTTATATCTATACATGATATTGATAGGTGCTTATTTAATTTATATGTCTATATATTATAATAAGAAACCTTTACTTCTTTTGCCTATGGGGGTTGCTATACTTGCTGCTAATATGCCTTTGCCTAAAATAACTGAAGATGTTATAACTGGTTTTTTGGGTATGATATATAATGGTGCAAGCAGCGGTGTTTATTCTGTGCTTGTGTTTTTCGCAGTTGGTACGATGATAGATTTAGGTTTAGTGCTTGCTGATCCTAAAAACTTTTTTATAGGTGCTAGTTCTCAGATAGGCATATTTATTGTATTTTTCATGATTAGCAATTTAATAGGCTCTGATGTGGCTGCTGCTACTTCTATTATAGGGGCTGCTGACGGTTCTTTGGCTATGTATATGACTGCTTTAGTAACTGATAATAGGTATTTTGCTCCTATTGTGATGGCATCATATCTTTATATGGAACTTTTGCCTATACTCCAGACTGGAGTTACTAAATTTTTAACTACTAAAAAAGAAAGAACTATATCTATGTCATATTTAAGACATGTTTCAAGGGGAGAGAAGATAATATTTGCTGTTATTGCTATGGGGCTTTGCGGTATATTTTTAGCTAATTCTTTCCCTCTTATAGCGGCTCTTCTTTTTGGAAGTATTTTAAGAGAATCTGATATTATTAAAAATTTTTCAATTACACTTCAAAAATCTTTGACTGGTATTCTTACTATGCTTATTGGCATAGCTATAGGTTCTTCTGCTTCTGCTGATACTTTTATATCTTTAAGCACAATATTAATATTCATATTTGGTTTTATATCATTAATATTAAATACTGTAATAGGTGTTATAGTTGCTAAGATTATTAATGTACTTACAGGAGGCAAGGTTAATCCTATAATAGGTTCTGCAGGGCTTAGTGCTTTCCCAGTGCCTGCTTGGGGTGCTCATATATATG
>CAKVCJ010000367.1 GCA_934725655.1 uncultured Brachyspira sp. | reverse complement strand
TATCAGTTTTTTTATTGTTTTTCGCTTCAAAGTCTTTAATTCTTATTTTGGCATACTCAAACTCTTCTTTATAATTTTCTCTTCCAGTAATAGCACCGCTTAAATATATTTTTAGTTTTCTCATGGTTTAAATTCCTGTAAAATAAAATATTTTAAGTTCTTTATTTTTCAAATTTCTGCAGGCTGACTGCAGTTTTTTTAGCTTTTTACCTTTAACTTTCATATTTATAAAACTAACCATAGGGCTTTTATATTTCCAATCAACTTTTATAGATAAAAGAACTTTATGCAGTAATTTATTATATCTGTCAAATATATTCCTAATTTTTTTATTTCTTTTAGCCTGCTTTATTTTAGCTTTTATTATGTTCGCTTTTTTCATTTTTCAAGCTCCTTATATGGATAATATTTAATACAACCTTCTTCTCCAAACATAGCATTATTGATTTTTTTATTCAGTTCTTCAATATTAACACCTTCTTTTTTTAATGCTTCTTCTATTTTTTCATAAGTATTTGGTGCTAAATCAGAAGGGTAATCTCCATCATCTAAATCAAACTCTACATTGCCGTCTAAATTTTCAATAGCTTTTTCTAAAACATTACAAATATCCAAAAACAATATTTGAGGTTCTGAATTGTAATCTAATTCTAATTTTTTCATTTTTCAAGCTCCTTGTTTTAATAATGGTTTTACTATTTGTTTTATTTTGTCTTTATTCTCTTTGAAAAATGGAGGAAAAAATATATAATAATCTAAAATGTCTATGTAATGCTCAATATATAAATCAACCGCATTATCCCAATATTCTGTATCAACTCTACAAAAAATTAAATTCCATTTGTTTACTATTACCTTAAATACATCATCGAATATAATATAAACACTATCATCTTTAGTATAAACTTTAAGTTCTCTTATTTTGTTTTCTGTATCTAATGCTTTTATTTGTTGTTTTATTTTTTCTGTATTCATTTTTCAAGCTCCTTATTACTTAATTCTTTTTTATATTCTATTAATCTTAATCTATGATATATATAAACATCGTCATACCACTTATTTATTTCGTTTTCTCTATCAGTTACTACATAATAGCTATAATCTATACCAATTCGTTTTTCTTTATTTTCAGTTTTTAATTGATGTAATCTTTTAAGGTAAACAATTATTAAACTTATCACAGTTAATAAAAATCCTATTGGCAATAAAATAAGTGCTATAATAAAACCAGTAAAATAAGTTATAAACTCTTTAAAATTATTAACTAAAAGGCTTAAAGAACTTTTATAGTGATATTTTGTATTAGTCAAATACATTGAAAATAAACTTTTAATTTTTAGTTTTTTTATATCGTTATTTAATTTTTCATTATTCATTTTTAACACTCCTTTTTTGCTCTCATAGAAAATAAGCTCAATATTTCTTCTCTGAACTCACAGAAAATCTCAAACATAACTTTTTGAGGTTTTGTTGTAATTACAAAAGGAGAATTATTATAAGCACTTTTAAGCTCTCCATTTTTCCTAATAAACATGCTTTTATCTCTCATTTGAAACTCTATGCTTGTAATTTGATTACGTCTTGTATAAACTTCAAAAAACAACTCATTATAAGGCAGCATTTTATATAATTCTTTTTTACATTTCTCTCTAAGCAATACATCTGTACGCATACTATAGTCTTTATAAGTAATACCTTTTTTTAATTGTTTTTTCTTATTCTCTTTTGTAGCTACTTCATGTAAGGCATCATTAAATATATTCATGCCTTCATCTGTAAGCCCTAACATTTCTTTTAATCTTTTTTTTCTACCTATTTTTTCTCTTGTTCCCATTTTTTACCTCCTAAAATAAATTATATTGCTCAGGTTCTTTAAAATTGAAAATACCATTCCAATATCTATTTGCTTCTTTATGGCTTTTACTAAACCATTCTTTACTATGGGGTTGTCTTTTACGAGTTGGTATGCTTGGACTTTGATATTTTTCATCTGTCAAATAACAAATAGCACCATCAAAAG
>CAKVCJ010000366.1 GCA_934725655.1 uncultured Brachyspira sp. | reverse complement strand
ATTTTAGATTGCCAGAAGACACAATACCCAGCCATATAGATGTAAACCCAATGCCTGCCAAAGACGGCGAAGTATTCGGAGGCTTTAGAAAGAAGTTTAAATATCAAGGCAAGTGGTATATATTAGCTGACTATATGTATGAATATATACCTGAAACAAAAACATTAACTCAAACAGCTAAGAATATAATTTTACAAATAGATGATAATGTAAATATAATGATTTATGATAAAAACAGCAAAGGCTATAGTGATTTATTAAAAATGAACATAATAGAAGAAAATAGAGTTCTATATGAAGATTATTATTATGGAACTTATTCTTATTCTTCAGCTTCTTTTAATACGCCTACTTGCACAGGCCATCCATATAGCCATTATTTTTATACAGGCATAACTTTTGATAATAGGGTAAAAACATCATCAGATTTAATAAATTGGACAACAGAGGGTGTTAGTGATAATGTTTATAAAACTTTTCCTTCAGTGAGTACTGATCCTAATGAGAGCTTTCAAGGAAGATTTGGAGCTAAATATTATAGAACTGTTGAGTTTAAAGATTATATATATCTAATTGGCTTACAAGAAGATTTTTTTGAGCAAAATCCAAAAGGATGCCGAAGTGTAGATTTAGGACCATTTACTGTAAGCAAGAATGTTTATTATAGAATAGATAAAAATAAAGATACTTCTATAGGTGTTAATTGTGAGAAGATTAATACTCCTTGGGGAGAAAGAAGCAGTCTTAATATTCGTTATGATAAAGATAAAATATACATTACAAAAGGTGAAAGGGTATATTGGGAACATGACCCTTTTAGGAATGAATGGGTAATTAAATATGAAGAAATTGAAAATGACAATACTATATGGTCAACTGCTGACGGCATAACTTGGAATATAGAGGCTAATTCTTCAACTTATGACAATGCCAATAGAGTTTATTCATCACTTGGAGGAGATTTACCTTATATACAAAATAGGATAAGAACTCCTGAAGAGCCGAATTGGATAAAGCTTGATAGATATTATAAATCAGACAACTCGCCTTATGAAACTTATATAATCAATAGAAAATATTATTATGTACCTATTCCTCCTTATGAAGAGATAAAAGCGGCTTATTACAGCGGAAAGGAATATTTTACTATTACAGAAGAACATATAAAAACAGCAGGGCTTAATCAGTTTTTAACTAAAGATAAAGAGCCTAATAAAGATGAAGATTGGGCAGTCATTACTCCTATAGATTATACTGATAAATTAATGGTATGGCAGAGCGGAGGCGAAAAAGTTATGCTTAATATTAATAATAAGGCAGTGCAGCTTGTGGACTATCAGCAAATAGAATATATGTATAATACTATTAAAGAATATTTTATTGTAATAAATGATTTGAGAAAAACAGCAAAAGAATATAGGGACGGAACTTATTGGCTTGAAGGTCAGCAAAAATATATAAAAGATGTGCTTAAGGGTATGCAGTATGATGCTATGGCTGATATGCTTGAGCTTTTTGTGAATAACAGAGATTACATTATGCCAGACGATGCTGTTACTCATTATACTGTGGAGTTTAAATATTAATTTCTTTTTAATTATTTTTACGAGTTAAAATATGTTTTGTTTTTATATAGAAAATTATTTTTAAGGAAAAAAAAATGAAAGCAATTTTTTTAACAGCATTATCTACTTTATTTATTTTTGTTTCATGCGGTAATTCAAATAATGCCAAACAAGAAACAGTAACTGATAATAATACAGCAGAAATCACACCATTACAACTCAGCGAAAATGAAAAAGCTAATAATTATGAAGTTGTATATTTAGTTTCTGATACAGGCGAATATATTAATTCTGAAATAGCACAAAATGAAAGCGGAAATTTTGGAGTTGTATATTACAGAGACATCAATCAAAACTTAAAGACATTCAATGTTACAAAGGCAGGCGAGCTTGATGAAGGAAATATTTCAGCTGTTTCTTATGACAATAAAACATTAGAAGGAAATTTCCCAAGCATAGCATATC
>CAKVCJ010000365.1 GCA_934725655.1 uncultured Brachyspira sp. | reverse complement strand
TTTTTTAAGCATATCATCAACTTTTGCTGTAATTTTAGTATGCTGGTTTATCACTGATAAAATAGTAGAGCCTTTCTTGTGGAAAACTATGCCTATTGATGAAGGCATTAAACCAGAAGATACAAGTGTCTCTTCTATAACAAAAGAAGAAAACAGAGCCTTTAGAATAGCATTTTCTGTTTTAATATTAATGATAGTGCTTTTAGTAGTTTTACTTATTCCAGAAAACTCTTTATTAAGATCTCCAAATGGTGAATTAACTACTCCAGATGCTCCTGTTATGCAGGCAATAGTACCTATATTATTTTTATTCTTAGTAATACCCGGATACATATATGGAAAGCTTACTAACAAATTTAGAACTACAAAAGATTTTAGTTTAGCTATGGCTGGAAGTGTTAAAAATCTCGCTTCATTTTTAACTTTTTCATTCTTCTGTGCTCAGTTTTTATATGTATTTGGAAACTCTAATGTTGGAACATTGATAGCAATATCTGGTGCTGAGTTTTTAAAATCTTTAAATATGCCTCCTCAGATAACTGTAGCAGGCATCACTTTACTTACAGCAATACTAAATTTGTTAATAACTTCAGCATCATCAAAATGGGCAATATTAGCACCAATATTTGTACCTATGCTTATGGCTGTAGGCATATCTCCAGAATTAACTCAGGCAGCTTTCAGAGTAAGCGATTCGGCTATAAATGTTGTAACTCCGATGTTTGCATTCTATCCGTTAATAATTTCTTACTGCCAAAAATACTGCAATAAAACTGGTGTTGGAACATTATCTTCTATGATGCTTCCTTATAGTATAGGTTTATTAATTGTTCTTATGATAATGCTTTATATATTCTGGGGATTAAATATACCTATAGGATTTAATAGCGGTTATGTTTATCCGCCTGTTCATTAAATAATTAACTTAAAAGAGGTAAAATAATATGTTAAACGATGATATTAAAAAATTCCAAATTGACAGTTTTTTTAAATATTCTTCTATACCAAGCCAAAGCAATGCATCTGCAAAAACACTTCCAAGCTCTGAAGGACAGATGAAGCTTGCAAAAGTGTTAGCAGAAGATTTAAAAGCTTTAGGGTTAATAAATGTTGCTGTAAATGATAATTCTATTGTTACAGCATTGCTGCCAAAAAATAAAGACAATATACATTCTATTGGATTTGTGGCACATCTTGATACTGTTGATATTGGACTTACAGGAGATGTTCATGCTCAGATACTAAAATTTGAAGGCAATGATTTATGCTTAAACAAAGAAAAAAATATAATGTTTAAAGTATCAGAACACCCTGAAATAAAAAATTATATAAACAATGATATTATATTTTCTGATGGAACAAGCGTGTTAGGTGCAGACAACAAAGCAGCAATATCAACAATAATGTCTGCATTAAAATATATCAAAGATAATAATATAGAGCATGGCGATATATATATAGCTTTTGTGCCAGATGAAGAGATAGGACTTCTTGGTTCTAAGCAATTAGATTTGAATGTATTTAAACCAGATTTTGCATATACTATAGATTCATGCGAAATAGGAGAAGTAGTATATGAAACATTTAATGCAGGAAGTGCTTCTATAGAGATAGAAGGAGTAACTGCCCACCCTATGAGTGCTAAAGGTGTATTGGTTAATCCTATACTTATAGCAATAGATATAGCTAATGAATTCGATAGAAAGCAAACTCCTGAATGTACAGAAAAAAAAGAAGGATACATTTGGGTACAAGGAATCAGCGGAAATCAGAGAAATGCTTCTTTAAAATTAAATATTAGAGACCATAACAAAAAACTCTATGAAGAGAAAAAAGCTAAGATTAGAGAAGCTGTTGAAAAACATCAAAAATTAGAACCTAGAGCAAAAATAGAACTAAATATTGAAGATGTATACGGCAATATAGCGGACTCTGTTAAAGAAGATAAGTTTCCTATAGATGTTATTTATGAGGCAATGAAAAACTTAAATATAGAAGCGAAAACTTTATCAATGAGAGGCGGTACAGACGGCTCAGCATTATCTGTAA
>CAKVCJ010000364.1 GCA_934725655.1 uncultured Brachyspira sp. | reverse complement strand
TATTATTAGCATTAAAAGATTTTATTCTAGATATTGTAATATATACTCTCATACTCATAACTTTTATAAGATAGAGCCTTATATTATTATCTTTTAATATTAACTCCATAAACTCTTCTTTTTTAGCAAGCTGTATAACAGAATCTTGAAGAACTATTGCTGTAGTAAAAAGAGGTCTAATATCGCTTTTAGGTGCATATCCATTAAGTATTTCATTATTTACACATACCCTTCTTGTAACTTGCCTAGAATTAAATATGTTATATACTCCAACTTTTCCATATCTAATAATATAAATATAATCATTATACTGAAACTCTGTATATAAACAATAACCCTTTTTAAACTTATAAACATTATTATCTATATATTCAGGCTCTTCTATTGTTCCTAAACTATCTATTTTATTTCTAACAACTCCAATATCTTCAGCATTAGGATTTAATTCCAAGTATTTATTGTATATCTTTGATGCTGCATCAGTATAGCCATTTTCTTCATAAATGCTAGCCATACTAATCATATCTATTCTATTTTTATCACTATAATAATTATAAGTAGTACTAACCTTATTCAAAAAATAATAATATCTATTAATCCATCTCTCTAAATTAAGCAGTAAATATTCATATATTTTATTTATTATATTAGCATTATCTATCTTTTCTATTTCATAAACATTCATTTCCAAAACCTCAACATCTTCTATAGCCTTAACTGTTGATGTGTAAGGTTCATTTATAACAGCATTAAATAATCCTATTATCTCCCCTTCTTTATATTCTATAGTATAATCATCTGCAAAATAATTATATGCTAAAACTTTTCCTTTAATAATTATATAAAATTTATATTTAGGGTCTTGTCCATCTATTAAAATTGTTGATGATTTTTGGAATTTAATTGTTTTGGCAGTATTTTCCATATATTAACCTATTATTAAATTTAATATATATTTATTGTAATAAAAATAATAACTATGTCAATAGTATTTATGTATTTTTCTTAAAAATTAATATTTTTTATTATTTTAAATAATATTTAGTTTATAATAATTATATTGATAAAATAATATGATTAATGTATTATTAATTAAAATATTTTTATAAAGAGGTTTATATGAAAAAATTGTATTTTAATAGCAGTATTGTATACTTTATTTAGTTTTAATGCACTGTTATTTATAAGCAAGATAAAATATCAAAGATTCTTATAGCAAAAGGTGATAAATAATAATTTTCTCTTCTACTTTTTATCTGTTTTTAATATTATTCTATGTATTAATATTATAAAAATATTGTATATAAGCAATGCTATAAAAAATATTTTCATTATAAACATAAAATTTTCAAAAGTTCTAAGCCCGTTTCTTAGAGAAAAATACACATAAGCAAATATAATTAAATATCCGTAAAAAGGGGCAAATAATTTATATGCAAGTCCGTAGTTAAACGTAATAACAGTAAACCCTAAAGAAAAACCAAATATTGCAGCCTTTGGAATTAATGGAATAATAGCCTCATATCTATTTGTGAACTGTATTAATACAACTTGTTTAGCAAATACAATTAGAAACACTGATAAACAAATAGAAGCAAATACAAAAAGTGCTATTGAATAATAAAGTATTTTATTTTCTTTATTTTTGTTATTATCTTTTTTAGCTATTAAAATATAAGAAAACATCACAGATGCAATAGGAGTGCCTATATAAAAAAACATTTTTATTATTAATGATATTGTGGAATAGTATCCTGCACTTGTTTTATCTAAATATCTATTAGCCATTAATACATCGCTTAATGATATCCAATTAAATATAAAGTTGATTATAACAATATTTATTATATAACTTAAAAATACATATAAGTTTTGTTTAGAGAAATATGTATTTATTTTTTTTATAGAAACAAAATAAGGAAGTTTAAGTTTTTTTAGTTCTATTAAATTAATAATTAAATACAAAATACAAAATAAGGTTACAGATATAATAGCTTTTTCTAATGTAAGAGACGTTATAATAAAATATGCCAAAAGTAAAATTTTTGCTATAA
>CAKVCJ010000363.1 GCA_934725655.1 uncultured Brachyspira sp. | reverse complement strand
TTGCTACAAGTGATGATGCTCCGCTTTTGAGGGTGCGTGCTGCATATACTGCTACTACAATAGCCGAATATTTTAGGGATCAAGGCAAAGATGTTATGTTTATGGTGGACTCTGTAACGCGTTTTGCTTTGGCTCAAAGAGAGATAGGGCTTTCAAGGGGTGAGCCTCCTACTACAAGAGGATATACTCCGAGTGTTTTTTCAGAATTAGCACAGCTATTAGAGAGAACTGGTACTTCTTCAAAGGGTACAATTACAGCTTTCTACAATGTATTAGTTGAAGGTGATGATTTGGATGAGCCTATTACTGATGCGGTTAGAGGTATATTGGACGGGCATATTGTTTTATCGAGAGATTTAGCTAATAGAGGTCATTTCCCTGCTATTGATATAAATAAAAGCATATCGAGAATTATGAATGAAGTAGTTTCTAATATGCATAAAAAGGCAGCTAGAGAGTTTCTAAAGATGAGTGCTGATTATAATGAAGTTAAAGAGCTTATTATGATTGGCGGATATGCTAAGGGAAGTATGCCTGAAGTTGATAAGGCTATAGAGTATAAACCTTTAATGGATAAGTATTTACAGCAGGATATGTATGAGCTATCTACTTTTGCAGACAGCAAAGAAAATCTGCTTTCTATGTTCTATTCTAAAAGTGAAATAGAAGAAGATTTGCTTAATAATGGCGATGTAAAAAGTGCAAATGACTATACAGAAATTTCCGATAATATTAAACAGGAAGAGAGTGTTGTAATATTATAATTAAGTGTTAGAAGATTATGAAGAGATTTGATTTTAAACTTGAGCCTTTATATAAACTTAGAAAAAACATAGAGAAAAAAAAACAGGCTGAAGTTGCGGAGGTTTCTGCTTTATATAACAAAGAAAAAGAGGGAAAAGATAATTGCATTTTAAAAATAAATGACGGTATAAGAATAGTAGACTCTATTGAAGACAGCAGCGAGATGATTAATATGAGTATTTATTTTGGAGAATATATGCTTGCTTTAAACTCTCAAATAGCAATACATGAAGTAAAAATGTCTGAAATAGGAGCTGAACTTAGAAAAAGACAGGATATTTTGCAAGAGGCCACTAAACAAAGAAGGGCAGTTGAAATATTAAAAGAGAAAAAATTATTAGAATATAAAAAATTAATGAATAAAGAAGAACAATCTAAATTAGATGAATGGAAAAATGACTATTATGTCAATTAAAATATTTTAAGGATTTTTTTATGATAGAATCAGTACAAAGAATACATGTTAGAATAGGTGAGATTCAAGAGAGATTTAATCAATTAGGTTTTGCCCCGCTTAACACTACCCTACCTACAAAACCTTTTGCTGAACATCTAAATGAAGCTATGGCTGAAAACTCTATTAAAACAGATAATAGTCAATTAGATAAATTAAATATAAATGATGGTATTGAAAAAACAAGCAATAAAAAAATTAATAATAATGATGCATTTAACGGTACAATTTCTTTCGGTGTGTATGATGATGCTGGTAATAATTTTTCTAAAGCTCTAAATGCTTACAAAAAAATATCATCATCTTTCCCAACAACTTATGATGACATAATAAAAGAAGCTTCTAATAAATATTCTGTACCTGAAGATTTAATTAAAGCAGTTATAAAGCAAGAATCAAATTATATGCCTAATGCTGTAAGCCATAAAGGAGCTGTAGGTTTAATGCAGATAATGCCTTCTACAGGAGTTGGCCTCGGCGTAACCGATAAAGAGATGCTTAAAGACCCTTATACTAATATAATGGCGGGTACTAAATATTTATCACAAATGCTAAATAGATATGACGGCAGATTAGATTTATCTTTATCTGCTTATAATGCAGGGCCTTCTTTGGTAGATAAATTACAAAGAATACCTAATATAGAAGAAACTAAAAATTATGTGAAAAATATTATAGGCTATATAAAGTAAACATATTATTTGTGCTTGACTTTTTTAGTCTATAATTTTATAATAAAAATGAAAAATTGCCCACTTAGCTCAGCAGGTAGAGCATCACCATGGTAAGGTGAGGGTCAT
>CAKVCJ010000362.1 GCA_934725655.1 uncultured Brachyspira sp. | reverse complement strand
TATTTAAAATAAAAAATAATATAAAATAATTTTGAAAAATAGTGAAAGGATAAAGAGATAATTTATGAATAATATAGTTGTATATTTAATAATTTTAATAGTATTAGCTTTTCTTACATTTATTTTAATAAAGAAAATAATTGCAAACAAAGACAATAGAATAGGAAAAGTATCGGGCAAATTAAGCAAAGAGAGAATATTAGAATTAAAAAAAAGAATTGCCAAAGATGAAAAGGATTATGAAGCGGTATATGAACTTGCAATGTTAGAAGAGAATATTGGAGAGAATGAAGAGGCGTTAAAAAAATATGAACAATTAATGGATATAGGATATTTAAGAGGAAAGGCTCAGCTTGATGCGGCTAAAAAATTGGAAGAAAAATATTCTGCATTAGGAAACAGAGAAAACATATTAAAATATTCGGCAATAGTTTTCAAGATAGACCCTAAAAGTACAATATATGCTATAAAGGCAGCTTCTATATTAACATACGAAGGAAATTTTAAAATAGCCTGCGATTATTTTTCTAAAGCATTATCTTCAAAGGAAGAATTTGATATTGATGATATTAAAGCAGCTGCATTTGCTTTCTACAAAGTTAAAGATTATAAAAAATCCCTCGCATTTTTAGAAACACTATACAAAAGAGTAAATAAAGAAAAAAATAATAAAGATGCTTCTAAACAAATAGCTAAATCTTTAATTTCGCTTTATTTAATATCTGAAGAAATTAATATAGCAAAATCTTTTTTAGAGGTAACGCTCGCAGATAAATTTCATGATGATAATTATAGATTTTATTTAGATAAAGTATATTTATTTATATTATACAAATTAGAAGACAGTAAATTATTTAAAGAATATTATGACAAAATATACTCATTATATAAAATTCCGCAATTTGACAAAAAAATATCTGATTTAATATTTGACTATGCTTTCTACTCATATTTTTTGAGAGATATTGATTTTTCTATACAAGCTTTTAGAAGTATAAAATCATTTAATATAGATGAATTTAGTATTTATGATGTTGATAAAATATTAAGTTATTTATCTGAAATATATAAAGCATCAGATCAATTAAATAAAATAAAAGATTCAGGCTCATATTCTTTGCAAAAATATAAGAATGACAACTTTGAAAATTATATAGATAAAGATTTAACAGCGTTCTGGGATAAAACTATAAACTTATGGGAAGCTTCTTTTATAGATTTTGATTATATATCGAATTTAGTAGATACAAAACCTACAATTAATGTTGATGCTATATTAAATCAATTAAAAATTTCTGTAAATGAAAATAAAGCTAATACATTTTCTACTACAAATAAAATAGATAAAATATTTAAAATGAGCATATTTGATTTTAAAAAGATTTGTCAAAATATAATAAAAAATAAATTATCGCATTCAATAGTTCAGGAATACACAGGTGAAAAGGGAAAGAACAGCTACGGAGATGAGGTAGATTATTTAGCATATAATATGAAAAGCAATAAAAAAGATTTGACTCTTATTTCTTTTAAAAGATGGAATAATGTAGAGATTGGAGAGCTGATGATTAGAGACTTTTTAATGCTTGTTTCTGAGGCTGGGGCTAAAAATGGAATATTGATTGTACCTGTGGAGCTTACAAGCAGTGCTAAAAGTTTTGTACTTCATAATGACAGAATAGAAGTTTATTCTCGGGCACAATTTAATAATTTATTAAAAGATGAATCTATATAATTTTACGATTTATGTAATTAAAATGTTATAATAGTAAATTTTATTAAAGGATATTTACATAATGAAAAATTTTTTAACTATAATTACTATTATAATGATGTTAGTTTTTACTGTTTCTTGCAATCAAAAAACAGATACAACTTCTGCAGCACAAACTAATAATGCAGAAAATACTCATAATGCACATGCTGCTCATAATGCATCAGGCTCTAAGATAATAGATGCAATGCATGCTCCTATGATGGCTCAGGCTTTTGAGAAAACTAAAAATATAGATGTTGATTTTTTAGTTAATATGATACCTCATCATCAAGGAGCTATAGATTC
>CAKVCJ010000361.1 GCA_934725655.1 uncultured Brachyspira sp. | reverse complement strand
GGGTTCCTTTAAGATATATTATATCATTATTAAGCATAGGGGTTATAGGGTTGTCTATACCTATGTTTTTGGAATACAAAAGAATGTCTGATGATATAAATAATATTCTCTTTAACTTCCTATCACAAAGGCTTTATATAGGATATATTGCAGGCGGATTTTTATTTATATCAATACTTCTTCTAACAATAAATTTCTATATGAATAATAAATATGTAGAATTATTTTCATTTACATTTTTTGTTTTATTTTTAAGTATGTGTGCAGCTTTAACTTTTGATATAGGATTAAAAACTTATCAGAAGGAGAGATTATTAGTATTTATGAATCCAGAGCTTACAAGGCTTAGTTCAGGATACAACATCATTCAATCACTTATTGCTGTTGGAAGCGGCGGGCTTTTTGGCGAGGGCTTTCTTAATGGAAGTCAGTCTCAATTAAACTTTATACCTCAGCAGGTAAATGACTTTATTTTCTCAAATATTTGCGAAGAATGGGGATTTATAGGCAGTGCTTTGGTGGTATTAGCTTATGCTACTATATTTGTGAGGGGTATTACCGTTGCTTATTTTGCTAAAGACAGGCTTGGGGCATTGATTATATCAGGTGTAATAGCAATGTTTTTATGCCACGTGCTTATTAATATTGGTATGGTGGTTGGTATGATGCCTATTACGGGGTTAACTTTGCCTTTTGTAAGCAGCGGCGGTTCTTCTATTTTAACTTTTTCTATATCTATTGGGCTTATATTTAATGTTGAAGCTAGAAGGTATGTACATTAATGGCTATTACAAAAAATAACATTTTAACAGAAAAAATATTAATAGTTGATACTAATATTGATTATGCCAAGTTTATTCAAAAATTCTTAAAAAAAAATAATTATTTATGTTATATAGCTTTGTCTTATGAAGAGGCTATTAATATGACATATGAAAAAATACCAGATTGTATATTAGTGGATTATATGCTTCCTAACAGCGGAGCTTGCAGATTGGCAGAATATATAAAATCTGATAATTTATTAAAAAATATAGCCGTACTTTTTTTAACTGCCTCTGATAATAAAACAGAATCTCTTAAAGCATTCGATTATGGAGCTGATGGTTTTTTTGAGAAATCTATTGATACTGATTTGTTTCTTTCTAAAATGAAATCTTATATTAGGCTTAAAAAAGCTATAGAATCTAATATGATGTATATGGATATTTTAAAAAGAGATATAGAATATGCCGCCAAATTGCAAAAGACTATACTTTCTTACGGCAACACATCTATACCGAAAAATGAAATATCTATATATCATTATGCTCCAAATGAGGTTTCTGGAGATTATAGCGGCATAAAACTTATTAATGACGGCTATTATGCGATACTTCTTGCCGATGTATCTGGGCATGGGGTAGCTGCCAGTATGCTTACTATTTTAATAAAATCTTTTTTTGATACAAATGCTGTTACAGATGATAAAAATACTTCGCCTGCTGTTTTTTTGGAGAAGCTTAATAAATTTTTTATAGAAGAGGGATTTGATAAAAACTTATTTGCTTGTGTATTTTATGCGGTATATAATAATGAAACGGGAGAATTATTATGTTCTTCTGCAGGCTCGCCAAAACCTATTTATTATTCAAATAGTAAAGATGAAATATGTACTGTAGATATAGATGGGCCTTTAATTGGAATGATTGATGAAAGCGAATATACTGAAATAAAAATTCAATTAAGCAGAAATGATACTTTATTTGTTTTTACAGACGGTGCTTATGAAATATTTGATGATAATAATAATATGTTTGGCGATGAACATTTAAAGCAAATATTTTCTAAAAATGTTAAAAATAATGTAAATGATATTAAAGAAAAAATTATTAATGAGATAAAATCTTTTACAAAAGAACCTTTGAAAGATGATGTTAGTATGATTATCTTAAAAAGAACTATTTAACCGAAATTTAAATAAAATAATAAAAAAACTCTTTTTTTGTAAAAAATATGATAACTAAAAAACTATAGATTACGATAATATTGTTAGTTGACATATTATAGTTTTTTCTGTATTAT
>CAKVCJ010000360.1 GCA_934725655.1 uncultured Brachyspira sp. | reverse complement strand
ATTAAATACTTGATATTTTTTAGTATTAAATATAATATAATTATACAAGTTATTTATGAACACATTTAATAAAAAATAGTAAATTCTATTTTTAAGGAGTTATTTATATGGCTGTAAAATCTCTTGAAGAAGTTTTATTTTCAATTTTTCAAGGAGAATCTAATGCTGCTAATAAATATTCTCAATTTTCTAAGGCATCTAAAAATTCGGCTGTTAAAAAGGTGTTTTCTACCACTGCCTTAGCAGAAAAAATACATGCTGAAAAAATGAGAAAGTTAGCATTAAGAAGTTCCTTAGATATGAACAAGTTTGTTCCGCAATTACTTGATGTTGAAATAGCAGATGATAAAAGTAATTTGGAAGTAGCTATTAAAGGTGAAGTATATGAGTCTACTATTTTATATCCTCAATTAGCTGATGTTATGTTAGAGCAGCAAAATAAATTAGTAAGTTCAACTGTTACTTCTCTTGGTAAAGTTGAGGTGGAACATGCTAAATTATTTGAATTAATTAAAGATAAATTTTTAAATACAAATTCTGAAATTTCTTTATATTTATGTCCTAACTGCGGAAATATTTATCTTGATAAATTCCCAGAAACATGCGAAACTTGCGGAGGAGCATCTAAGATGTTTCAAAAATATTAATAGAGAAATTATATTTAGGGGAGCTTGAAAAGGCTGAGAGTAAGTTTATTAATAACTTAGACCCTTATAACCTGTTGGATAATGCCAGTGTAGGGAAATAATTTTGTATAAAAAATACGAGATCAGTTTTCTTAAATTGGTCTCGTTTTTTTATTTTTATGCACTCATTATTTTTCATTAAGGTTTCTATAAATTATTAATTTATATTTAAAGGAAATTTTTATGAATAATGTTTCAAATTCTCAAACTATTGTACAAAATAATGATTTGACTATTAAATACAATAAATCATCATATTTTAAATTTTTTATTTTAAGTGCTGTAGGCGTTTTTATGTTTTTCATCACTATAAATATTAATGGTGTGAAATCAATACCCATAGATCATTTAGTTAGTTTTATAAGAAAGATTCCATTTGTTGAACCATATTACGGTATAATAATTACTATGCTTGGAGGAGTGTATCCATTTATAAGTAAGACTTGGAATAAAAATAAAACAGAAATAGTGTTCTCGTTATCTGTAATGCCTAATTTTATGGCTATAACTTTTATAGGTTTGCTAATAGTTAATTATACGCCTTTATTTGATTTTGTTAGTTATATATTTTTGCCGTTTACGAAATTATTAGGATTGGGAGACGAAGCTTATACAGTTGCTAAGGCTTGCTCTATAACAATAGTGGAGATGTTTTCTTCTTCAAGCATTATTATGAATTCAAGTCAGTTGGCTAAAAGTGTAATAGCTATAGTATGCGTTTCTGAGATACTTTATTTTGCTGCACCAATTCCTTGCATGCTTGCTACTGATATTCCAATAAGGATAAGAGATATTATAGTGATATGGATAGAGAGGATAATATTTTCTTTGATATTAGCAGTACCTTTTGCATATTTATTTTTGATATAGTTGCAAGATGGAATCGCTTATTATCACATTTTTTATTGTTCTTTTTCCCGCAGCTACGCTCTGCGGACTTCGTCAAAAGACCAAAAAGTGCGAGTGTTATAGATTTATATTTTTGGAATATAAAATAATATTATATTTTGTTATACATAAAAAGCTATACATCATTAAGTGCAGTTCTTTTGGTTCTTTTATACCAATACCGAGTAGGTGCCTATCGGCAAAAGAACTTGGGTGCGGGGCAAAGCCCTGCAAATATTAAAATTAAAAATATTAAAAACATTCATTATAAAAATATAAGGAGTAATAAAATGAATACATTACAAAATGAAATATTTAAAGCAATCACAGATATGAAAGCTAAATGCCCGTTAGTGCATAATATTACTAATTATGTTGTTATGCAAATTACTGCTAATGCATTGCTTGCGGCGGGGGCTTCTCCTGTGATGACATTTGAAAAAGAAGAGTTTGAGGATATGCTTTCTATTGCTTCATCGCTTGTTATTAATA
>CAKVCJ010000359.1 GCA_934725655.1 uncultured Brachyspira sp. | reverse complement strand
AACGAATACATTCTGCTTTGAATTATGATACTCCTGTGTTATACTTTAAAAAATTAAGGAATACTTAGTGCAATATGTTTGGAACCTGTGCAAAAATATATATATTGATTGCAAAAGAAGCTATGCATATTTCATTTAGATATTCACTAACTTATTAAACTAAACAAAAAAATTATATAATAATCAAAAATTATTTTATTGTTAATTTACCAAATATATTTGAAAAAAACAATATCTTTCTTAGAAATTATCACAAATATTTATATATTTCTAAAAATACTATTTTATGTTATAATATTTAAAATTAAATTTATGGATTATTTTTTTATATGAAAAGCAGCCTCATTTCTTTCATTAAAAGGAAGAATGAATCAATACATACAACGCAGACTATTTATGTAGCATCTATATTTAGCATTATAGGAGGCTTTGTTGATTCATATACTTATATTACAAGAGACGGCGTATTTGCTTATGCTCAGACGGGCAATATTATATTTTTTGCCATGAATATTGCAAGAAGAAATTTTTTTGAGGCTATGCATTATTTAATATCTATTTTTGTATTTATAACGGGTATTTGGTTTGCTTTATATATAAAAAAAATATTAAACAGAAAAAAATTGATGGAATTGGAGTATGTAGTTATACTTATCAATGCGGTTATACTTTTTATAGTTGGGCTTTTACCTAAAAATTTATTTGATACTTTAGTTATTAGTTTTATAGCTTTTATGTCTGCTATTTTGATGATAACTTTTAATAGGGTAGAGGGGCTTTCTTATGTTACTAATATGTGTACTGGAAATTTAAGAAATGCTTCAGAAAATTTTTTTAAGTTTTTATTTAATAAAGATAAAACAGGATTAAAAAATGGGCTTATATATTTAAGTATTTTATTATGTTTTATGTCTGGGGCTTTTTTGGGAAGTTTTTTTACTAATATTTTAGGCACAAGGAGCATATGGATAGCAAGCGGATTATTATTTATAGTTGAGAGTTTAATGTTTTTTGATAATTAATTTTTTGTTTAATTTTTTGTATTGATGAAAATTATTTTTATATATATAATTTAAGGATATTTTTATGGATTATTATAAAATACTTAATGTTAATATATTTGCAAGTGAAGAGAAGATAAAAAAGTCTTATAGGGAGTTGGCAAAATTGTATCACCCTGATAGGAATGCAGGAGATAATATTGCTGCTAATAAGTTTAAAGAGATTACTGAGGCTTATGATGTCTTATCTGACAAAAAAAAGAGAATGGAATATAATGTTAAGTATTTAGCTAATAATAAATATGTTATAGTTGGATTAGCAGTTTTAGGTTTAGGTGTTAGTATAATAGTTGGAAGTAAGAGAAGAAAATAATTTTTTAATTTAATATTTATTTTTGATTTTATATAGAAGCTTTTATTTTTTATGTATTTTATTAATGAGGATATATTACAATGTCAAACAAAAGAGATTATTACGAAGTATTGGGAGTAAGTAAAACAGCGAGTGCTGATGAAATTAAAAAGGCGTATAGAAAATTAGCTATGCAATATCACCCTGACAGAAATCCAGGAAATAAAGAAGCAGAAGAGAAATTTAAAGAAGCTACAGAGGCTTATGAGATATTATCTGATGAGAAAAAACGTGCGCAGTATGATCAATTTGGCTTTCAAGGTGTTCATAGTGATTTTGCTGATGCTTATGGAAGGGGCGGATTTGATTTTTCACAGATGTTTGGAGGTTCCGGCGGTTTTGGTGATTTAGATGATATATTTAGTTCTTTTTTTGGCGGCGGATTTTCTTCCAGAAGTTCGAGGGGACAAAGACGAGGTAATGATTTAAGGCATGATATTACGCTTTCTCTTGAAGATGCTGTATTTGGCAAAAAGATGGAGATTAAATTAGATAAAAAAGATATTTGTGATGCCTGTCATGGAAGCGGCGCTGAACCAGGTACTAAAACTCAAACTTGTCCTTCTTGTAATGGTACTGGTGAAGTGAGAATGGCTCAGGGATTTTTTAGTGTGAGAAGAACTTGCAGCAGATGTAATGGAACTGGCTCTATTG
>CAKVCJ010000358.1 GCA_934725655.1 uncultured Brachyspira sp. | reverse complement strand
ATAATGTTGTTAATAATTTTATGCGTAATTTTGATTCGCCTTTAATATTATTAGGGCCTTTTTTACAGCCTATAAGGGCTATATTTATTACTATTGCTTTATACCCTATAAGAAATATTATAGCTACTAAATTGGGTTTTTTGAAATTATGGATAATATTAGTATTCATTGGTATTATAGCAACACCAGCAGCTTCTCCTTCATCTTTAGAAGGCATAATATATACTAAGCTTCCAATTGAATATCATCTCATATCTCTTCCAGAGCTTTTACTTCAAACTTTTACTTTCTCTCTTTTATTATGGGCTGTTGAATTATTGCCGCATAAAGATAAAAATTTTTCTAATAGACTTTTTTTATTAAAAATATTTTGTTCTTTAGTTTTTGCTTTGTTTGGAATGTTTTTGATTTCTGTTTCTGGGTTAATTATAATAAACTTTTTAGAAATTGATTATATGAATATTAAATTAGATAAAGAGACTATATCTTATTTAACTGCTATATTGATATTAACTATAATAGTTTCTTATGCTTTTGCTGATAAATCTGCTAAAAAGAAAATATGGCTTTTACTTATTATTCCTTTAATTTTTGTTATATATTTGGTTTTACCTTATTTTTATAATTATTTTTTTAACACAGCATACAACACAAAAATTGCTTTAATTCCTTATGCATCAAGTTCTGTTTTAATGTCTTTTATATACTATCTTTTATTTGTATTGCTTTATGGACGCATAGTAAAAAATAAGAGTACAGAAAATATTAACAGCAATAATCAAGCTATAGCAAATATTGAAAATAATAAAAACAATGAAGATACAAACAACACTTCATTAGAAACCTTAGACAAAGAAGATATTGGAAATAACTAATTATAATTAAGACATATTATTATTAATGTCCTTAAAAATGTATAAAATGTATCTTAATTGTTGATATTTTTATATTTATTTTTGTTTTTATGAATATTTAGAATCTTTTTTCAAAAGACATTATTTACTTTTTGTCTTTTTTTCTATATAATATCTACAAATATTTAAAAGTGTTTATTTTGGAATTATTATGAAAAGATTATTTTTTATATTATTAATATATTCAGCAGCATTATTTGGTTTTAGGGATATTGAGAGAGAAGATTCTTTTAGTTCTTCTAAATTTAATGATTGGCTTTTAATTGCAACTTTTAATTCTGATAATGTTCCTTCTTTTAAGTTTGTAAATAGATATGATGATAAAGAGTGGGAGAGTTTAGATTCAGCTAAAAATGAATATTCTTATAAAGGTGCTAATAGCAAGGCTGGAATATTTGCTATATACAATATGAAGTATTATCAATATAGAGGATATAATCCGCTTTATACAAAACAGCTAAACAGTAAATATTCTAATATGCTTAAGCGTTTTTACTTTTACAGATTTAGCGGCAAGGGTGCTGGATTAATTGCTTTAGACAATTCACTTGTAGCAGTTGATACTTATTCAAAATATGTTTATATATATGGTATGCCTATAAGAGAGAAAGCGACTTTTGGTGTTGATGTGCCTTTAGAATGGGGGGCAGCTGACACTAATATGGCTAGCGGAAAAGATTTTATGCCTTTTTATATGTATGACCCTGTAGGACATGTTAATGAAGATGGCAGTGTTGTGCTTTATGAACAATACAAAGAATCTTTTTTAGATAAAGAAAAACGCTATAAACCTGTATTTAATAATAAATCTATATACAGATAATTGACATTATTTAAAAATATATCATAATATTTGCATTATGAATAATTTTGATGAAAAACCTATATTAGATTATATAAAAAAATATCTTCCGTTTAGAGAAGAGCATATACTTTCAACAAGAGATTTATCTGTAGAACTTGCCAAGCATTATAATATTGATGTTAGTAAGGCATCTGTTGCAGCATTGTGTCATGATTTGGGAAAGAGATATAAAGAAGAAGAGATGCGGAAAATCATATTAGAGTATGATAATATAGAATACCCTAAACATATCACTTCTGCTTTGCTTCATGCGAGGGTAAGTGCCATAATAACAATAGAAGAGTTTCAT
>CAKVCJ010000357.1 GCA_934725655.1 uncultured Brachyspira sp. | reverse complement strand
CCACACTAATAAGTTTGGTAAAAAAACTATAAGTGTAATAGCTGAATAATATTATACACTAAAATATATTATTTTTATTAATATCCTATTCTTATTTTTAAGAGTGGGATATTTTTGTTTATTTGGTATATTTAAACTAAAAGGATAATTGTTTTATGAGAATATTATTTATAGTTTTGGGATTTATATTTCTTGGAGTGGGTGCTGTTGGTATAGTTGTTCCTATTTTACCTACTACCCCATTTTTACTCTTGGCTTCATTTTTCTTTGCTAAAGGATCTAAAAGATTTCATGATTGGTTTTTATCTACGAAGTTATATAAAAGATATTTAGAGAGTTTTGTGAAATCAAGGGCTATGACTCTAAAAGGAAAATTAACTATACTTATACCTGTAAGCTGTATGCTCATAATTACATTTATTTTTGTAGATAATATATATGCCCGTATAGTTTTGGTGATATTATTTATTTCAAAATATGTTTATTTCTTCACACAAATAAGAACAGTTTCAGAAGAAGAGTTAAATAAGATGAGAATAAGCTATCAAGAAGAGGAATAATTGTTTAATATATACTAAAAATTTTTAAGTTTTTATTTTAATTATTTGCAGGGCTTTGCCCCGCACCCCACTTCTTTTGCGACCGAAGGAAGTCCTTCAGGGCGACCGTAGGAAGTACCGGAGGCGTGACACAAAGAACCAAAAAGACTGCATTATTTTATACTTAATACATATTCCAAAACATACAAAGCTACAACATTTGCGTTTTGTTCAACTTTTTTGAGCGACAAAAAAGTTGAACAAAAACAAATACTTATAATAATAAAACATAATTGTTTAATTATATACTAAAAATTTCTCACTTGTGGTGGCGTTGCCCCCTGCGAAGCGTGCCCGAAGGGCGAAAACTTTGACGAAGTCCGCACCGCGAAGGCGGGAAAAAGTTGAATAAAATAATCATATAACAAAATATAATTATTTTAAAATATATTGATTTTAGTTTGTCATAAAATATTTTTTAAGTTTTTTGTTTGCGGGGACTAGCCCCCGCACCCCCACTTCTTTTGGTGACCCAAAGAAGCAAAAGGACTGCATTTAATAAAATATAGCTTTTTATGTATAGATGAAATATTTTACATTTATTCATATATTTACTAACATACAAAGTTAAAACATTTGTACTTTTTGCTACGGGAAAAAGTTGAATAAAATAATCATATAACAAAATATAATTATTTTAGAATATATTGATTTTAGTTTGTCATAAAATATTTTTTAGTTCAAATTTAAGTTTTACGCTATTTAGTATTATTTTAAGATATAAAATTTTTAATATACAATCCCGCCGCACAATGTAATCTCGCCGTCATAGCAAACGCACGATTGTCCTTTGGCTACTATACCTGTAGGCTCTAAAAAATGTATATCTATTCTATTTTCATCTATCGGCACAACTTTTGCCATAGTACCTTTATGGGCACTTCTTGTTTTTACTAATGCTGTAAACTCTTTTTCTCTTTTGTTTACTATCCAATTTATATCATATATTGTAACTTTGTCTATAATGGTGTGATTTTTATTACCTACATAAACTGTGTTAGTACTGCTGTCTAATGAGATTATAAAAAGAGGCTCTTTGTATGCAATGCCGAGTCCTTTCCTCTGCCCTACTGTATAATGCCATATTCCTTTGTGATGCCCTAATATTTCATTAGTTTCTATGTGTACAATATTTCCTTCTAAATCTTCATCAAAAAGTCTATGATATTCCCCTGCAAAAAAGTCTTGACTGTCAGTTTTCTCTGCCACATCAATAAGGTTATACTCTCTTGCTAACTTTCTTGTCTCTTCTTTAGTCATTTCATACATAGGAAACATTATTTTGGATAATTGCTCTTGAGTTAATCTATATAAAAAATAAGATTGGTCTTTTATATGGTTTTTGCCTCTTAAAAGTATATATCTTTTTTCCTCTTCATCATATCTCACACCAGCATAATGCCCTGTAGCAAATTTATCGAAAGTTAAACCGCTTTTTTCTATAGCATCAAATAAAGCCATAAACTTAATTTCTCTATTGCACATTATACAAGGGT
>CAKVCJ010000356.1 GCA_934725655.1 uncultured Brachyspira sp. | reverse complement strand
ATTATACTCTCACTTTATTTGATGTAAAAAATAATAAGGAACTTAAAAAAACAACTCAAAATATTTCTGAAAATTTAAAAGAAGAGATAAAAAGTTTAAGAAAAGAAATTACTGACTTTATAAAAAATACTTCTCATCTTTTGAGTGTTTTACTAATAGAAGGCAAAATATATAGTTATGATTTTTATAAAGATGTTTTTGTTGATAATACAATGATGAATAAGTTTGCTTCAACATTAATATGGAATCTATATGACAGAGATTATAATTTTATAACAACTTTTAGATATTCAGGCGACGGAAGCTATTCAAACTGCGAAGATGAAGAAGTAAAAATTGATGATAATAGTTTTGTTGGTTTAGCAAGTCCTGTAGAAATGGACGATAAAACTATATCTAAATGGAGAAAACAGCTTGGGGATTATGAATTATCGCAGCCGTTAGAACAGTTATCTCTTATAAAATTAGATAAAAATAATTTACAAAAGGAAATAGAAAAGATTCAAAATGCGGAAATAAGTTATGCTGCTTTTAAGAATTTTGGAAGCAGATATGATATGGATGCAGATTTTTTAGGATATAAAGTTATTAAATCATATTCATTTGAGTCAGACGATGGAGATAATTTTTTAATAACTGCAGATGTTAATTCTGACACAAGCTACAGCGATAAAGTAAAAATTAATATTTATTTTGAAAATGTGGAAGAAGCAAGTAAAAGATTTATTTATAGTTTATTGATATTGATGATTCATGATTTTAGATTGACAGATTTATTTTAATAATTATTTTAAAATTGTTTATAAAACATAATTTTTTTTATTGTTCTTTTTCTTGCAGCTATACTCTATGGAGTTGGTAAAAGAACTAAAAAGTGCAAATGCTTTATATCTTTGGGATATATAAAATAATATATATATATTGTATATACATAAAAAGCTATACTTTATTAAAGCAGTTCTTTTGGTTCTTTTATACCAATAAAAGAACTGGGGTGCGGGGCAAAGCCCTGCAAATATTTTAAATTAAAAAATTATTTTGACAAAATATATTTGTTTAGGTATATAGTAAGTATTATTATTGGTAGTTAATTGATTGTTACTATTTACATATATTAAAATTTATAATGAGGATATGAGATTATGAAAAAATATAAACCAACAACAAAAGAAAAATTAAAAAAATTAGTATTCACCAATAACGGTATCAAACTTGGTGATATTGATACAAGTCTTATTACAGATATGAGCGACCTTTTTAATAAAAGTGAAAGAAAAGATTTTGAAGGCATAGAAGAGTGGGATACTTCTAATGTTGAGAATATGGCTTATATGTTTGCATATATGGACTACAATGTTTTGGGACAATATTCAATGACAGAGTTTAATTCTAATTTAAATAATTGGAATGTATCAAAAGTGAAAAACATGATTTATATGTTTGCTTGTTGTACATATTTTAATCAGCCTTTGAATAAATGGGACGTTTCAAATGTGGAAAATATGTCTGGCATGTTTTTGGGGGCAAAAAAGTTTAATAAGCCTTTAAATAATTGGAATGTATCTAAAGTGAAAGATATGAGCGATATGTTTCATAGATGTGAAGCATTTAATAGACCTTTGGACAAATGGGATGTTTCTAATGTTAAAGATATGTCTAATATGTTTAATGTGGCTTTGAAATTTAATCAGAATATAAATAATTGGAATGTATCTAATGTTGAAGATTTATCAAAGACATTTCGTTATTGTAAAGCTTTTGATCAGCCTCTTAATGATTGGGACGTATCTAATGTGAAAAATATGAAATGTATATTTTAGGACTGTGAAATTTTTAATCAGCCTTTAGATAAATGGGATACTTCTAATGTTGAAAGTATGGAACATGCATTTAGAGCATGCGGTAAATTTAATCAGCCTTTAAATAGCTGGAATATGTCTAAAGTAACAAATATAGAGCATATGTTTGCTTTTACAGACGAATTTAATCAGCCTCTTGATAAATGGGATACAAGAAATGTTATTAGTGTAATGTTGTTGTTTGCCTATGCACGCAAGTTTGATCATTATGAATCTTTAGCAAATTGGAATTTAGACA
>CAKVCJ010000355.1 GCA_934725655.1 uncultured Brachyspira sp. | reverse complement strand
CCGCCGCTCTCTTCAAGCACTTTAGCATATTTTTTAACACCAGTATTAACATTCATAAACTCTTTAGTGTATCCTGCTTTTCTTAAATTAGTTAAATCTGCCTGAGTGTATTTTTGATATTTTCCTTTAAGAGCATCAGGGAAAGGTATATATTCAATTTCAGAAGAAGCATACATCTCTTTTAATGCCTTAGCAATCTCTACGAAACTCTCAGCATTTCCAGTTCCGCAATTAAATATACCAGAAATATTTTCATTTTCAAAAAAGAAATTATTAACACTTACAACATCATCAACATGTATAAAATCTCTTAAGAAATTCTCACTTCCCTCAAATATTTTCATTTTCTCCCCAGCCTTAATCTGATTAAATAAATGAAAAGCAACCGAAGCCATTCTGCCTTTATGATTCTCCTGCGGACCATATACATTAAAATATCTTAACCCCACAACCTGACTGTTAATCTTTTTATTTCTAAATAAAATATTAACATACCTATCAAATTGATACTTAGAAAAAGCATAAACATTAAGCGGATACTCATTCTTCTCATCTTCAACAAATCCATTATCCCCATTGCCGTAAACAGAAGCACTTGAAGCATAAAAGAATCTTACCTTATTCTCTAAACAAGCATGCAAAATATTTTTACTATATTCATAATTATTTTTCATCATATATTTTCCATCAGTCTCCATAGTGTCAGAACAAGCCCCCTGATGAAATACAGCATCCACTTTATTATTTTCAATAAAATAATAAGCATCAAAATCTTCTTTGTCTATATAATCTCCAAAAACAACTCTATTTAAATTTTTATGTTTAGAAGCATTCTTCAAATTATCAACTATTAATATATCATTTATACCTAAATTGTTTAATCCCCTCACTATATTTGAGCCAATAAACCCAGCTCCTCCTGTTACTATAATCATATATACAAATCTCCTTTTATAATAATTATTTATTTTCTTTTAACGTTTTCCATAATACTAAGAATATCATTAACAATAGCCGTAACCGCTCTTGAAGTATAATTCTTTCTAATATTCTCTCTCATCACATTAAGTCTATCTTGATTATTTAAATTTTTTATAATAATATCTCCCAACTGCTTAGAATCAAGATCCGCCTCATTCATCAAATAAGCCATATCCTTGTTTACTAATTCCAAAGCATTATAATATTGATGATTATCGGTAGCATAAGGAAAAGGCACTAAAAGCGAAGGCACATTAACCGCCAATATCTCGCTAATAGAACTGCTTCCCGCTCTTGATACCACAAAATCAGCAGCATTAAGCAATGTAGCCATATCTCTATAATAACTATGAACCGTTACATTTGTAATTCTTTTTTCATTAACTTTCGCTATTATATCAGCCCCCCATTTAGGTCCCGCAAGCCATACTATATATAAATTATTCACATTTTCTTTTACATTTTTAATACAATCTAAAAATATATTGTTTAATTTTAATGCCCCCTGAGAGCCCCCCATCACAACAAGCAACTTATCATCATCTTTTAATTTCATTATAATCCTTGCCGACTTTCTGTTTACAACAAAGAAATCATCTCTTACAGGGTTTCCCATTACTTTTCCTTTTGGCATATATTGCAAAGTTTTAGAAAAAGTGAGATACGAAGCCTTAGCATCTTTATAAAATATCTTATTAACTTTACCAGGTATAGAGTTTTGTTCACATAAGAATATAGGTATATGTTTTAACTTAGCCACATATAGCATAGGCATAGAAACAAAACCTCCCATTCCTATAATGCATTCTGGATTATGTTTCTTAATAATATTATTAGCCTTTATCATAGAAGGTATAAACTTAACCAAGAAAGCAATATTTTTTAATATATTTCCAGGAGAGTTTATCTCTAAATAATTATAATCATAATGAGCAGGTATTAAGTTATAATCCCTCGCCGCTACAACTAACCTAGGATTATGTCCAAGTTTTTTTAAATGGTCATATATTGAAATAGCAGGTGTTATATGACCAGCTGTACCTCCGCCAGATAAAATTATATTCATTCTTCTCTCCTTTGAGTTATTTTTAATAAAATAGCAAACATAATCATATTAACAAC
>CAKVCJ010000354.1 GCA_934725655.1 uncultured Brachyspira sp. | reverse complement strand
TAAATAATGCAACTATTACTGCGGTAGCAAATGCTGAAAATGATGTAGAAAAGCTAAATAATAAAAGTTGATTCTTTAATTTTATGTATAATATACCAGAAATAAAAAATAATAATATAGCAAGAATAACAAATATCAATGTATTAATATTTACAGAGGTATCATATATAAATTTATATATATGTTCTTGTGTTTTTGTAAATGTTATACCTTTACTATCGAATAAATTATTAAATTCTTTCTCCCAATTATCATATGGTATAGCTTTATATTGAATAACATAAACATTAGGTTTAACAGAATCACTTGACCATATATGGATTGTATAATTTAATGTATGCTTAATGTAATTTATAGGGTGTCTAATTATAGATTTTATCCATATCTTTTCTGTATCGCTAATATTATTATAGTTAAACAAAGCTGTATATTTATCACCAAATAATGGGTATTTTTTATATGTATTTATTAAATCTTCAAAAGATTTTCCCTCGTTATACCAATTATTAGGTATAATGCTATCGTCATTAGATGGAACTAAACAACCAGCTATTTGTAAAAAATAAATATGTTTTGTTACATTTTTATATACTGTAAAATCATCAACAAAAATATGAGGAAATATTTTTACAATGGATACTAAAATTATAGCAAATGTTAGCATTATAGAAATAAATTTTATAAAATAAGTTTTAGAATAATTTTGCTTTAATATATTAGATGTAAAGAAGATAAAAATAGGATATACAGTCACTATAAAATTATGACGCCAAAGCATAGCGACTATAATAAATAATATAGATAAGGATATTAAAACTTTTTTTATTAATCCAATTTTTATTGGACGCATTAAAATAAAAAATATTATAGAATAACTCAACCATAGCATTGAAGATGATACTACATCTTTCACTTGTATTATATTAATAAAAAATATATTTGATGTAAAACTTATAAAATACAATAAAATTACTGATTTATTTTTAAGTTTTACATATAAAGAAATAATTATTAACATCAAACCAGAATACCAGCATAATAGGTTTATAAGAAATAAATAAAATGTATGATATCCAAATATTTTATACATATAATTTAAAAAGACAGATATTATAACAGGATGCCAATTAGAATATCTTTCAAATACTGCATCATACATATAGCCATTTAATACATCATCGTGAGTAAAATATCCGGGAAAACAAAGCCAAAATTGGAAGATAAATAATATAACCCCTATACAAATAATTAAAATAATAAATCTTTTTTCAGTAAAAAAGTTATCATATTTTCTATATATATTTGTGTTTATAGTAAATTTGTGAATATCATTATAAAAATATATTATTAATATTAATACCAATATAAAATAAAGTAATATTGGAATTTTAGGTTTTATTCTTAAAGTATAATTAATATTATCAATTTTATCTTCATTAATCTCTTTTTTGTCAGAAATAAAATTTCCATAAGGACTTCCGTTTTCTTCCATTTCCGCATTTTTCATATAATCGGGCAAGTTTGATAAATCAGGATAAACTCCGTAAATATCGTTATTCCTGAAAATTTTATCATAATAACGAATTCTAAAATGATGAGCATAATTTGTAATATTTTCATTTGTAAGCAAATAATTTTTTATGCTTTCCTCATACAATTCACCGTCAATAGTAAAATTATCACTAATATTAGTAATTTTATATAATATTAGTGGCATATTATTAGATATTATAATTTTAGTATATACACCTATTTCGTTTAATGGTAAACTTCTTTCAATCTCCAAATTAAAATCGGTTAAATATCCAACTCTCTTTTTAGAACCAAGAATTTGTAAAATTATTAAAGCGACAGAAATAATAATTACAAATAAAATATAAATTTTTAGAAATAATTTTTTGTTTTTAGATATCATAGAGTTATCTCCTTAATATTTAATTTTTGTAGACGCCAAAGAAAGCGTTTAAATGTTTCAAATAATTCTTTAGTTTTGCAATGAAAAAATTGCCAAAAATTATAATAATGGCTTGTATTGTATTGTATTGTATTGTATTGTATTGTATTGTATTGTATTGTATTGTATTGTATTGTATTGTATTGTAT
>CAKVCJ010000353.1 GCA_934725655.1 uncultured Brachyspira sp. | reverse complement strand
GAAATGGAATTATATTATAACCTTAAGATAACAAATAAAAAAGCCTTAATATTAATTTATTAGGGCTTTTATTTTTTGTCAAGTAATTAATATTCTTCTATTAACTTTTGATAGAATTTACTTTTTGCTATATCGTTTGTATATTTGCTAAAATCAAAATAATAAACTTCTTTATCGGTTTTTATAGTTATTAGTTTGCCTTCAATTATTTGCCGAAAAATATAAGCTAAATCTTCGGGTTGGTTTATATACACATGATATTTATCTTGAATATTTAAATCGTCTGAAAAATAAGAAGTAAGATAGCCTGTGTAAAAATATTTAGGTTTTTCTGGAAGAGTAAATGATATAATAATACGAAAATCTTTTATTCGTTCATAATCAAAAGTAAATATTTTACAATGAATACCCTGTCTTTCTTTTAAATATCCGCTATATATTTCATCTACTCCAACACTAAAATTATTTCCCTTTTCTTCAAATTGCGAATATAAAGAAATCGTAAATAATACGAAAATTAATAATATTTTTTGTTTCATTTTTTATCCTTTTATTTAATTTTATCAAGTCTTTTTTAATTCTATTCCGTCTATTTTTATAACGGTATCGCTTATTTTTTCTATTGTAAACTCGCTCCAACTATCATATCTGTTATCATATAGTTTTTTATAATATTTCCCATTTTCTATTTTCCATATTAACATCCAACTATATTTATCCATCCTAATTCCGTATTTGCTTTTTGTAGAATAATACCAAATTCTATTATCTTCTTTAAACTCATAAGAATAATAATTATAATATTCAAATTCTCTAATAGAATTTAAGTATTTACCGTGCGTGCTTCCGTGCCATGTTCCAATTAAACTTGGGTCGGGATTATCGGCTATCTCGTTTGATTTTGTATTGCTCTTACAAGATAGTATTAAAATAAAAAATAATAAAGTAAATATATTTTTCATTTCTTATCTTCCTCAACTTTTTTAATTATTTCATTAAGTATTTTTATTAATTTTTTAGCGTCTTTTTTACTTGCATTAAAATTAGTAAATTCATTTTTAATCTCAATGCGTATCATATTAATACCGCTTAATAATGCTTCTATATCCGCTTCAGTTAATATAGCTATGCATTTTATAGCTTCGTTTCCACTTCCCATAAAACCAAAAGATTTTCCTTTATATGAAAAAGTTGTCTCATAATCTAATACTACAATATTTCCATTTTCACACCTTATGCGAACTTTATTATTATCATCAACTGCTACTAAACCTAATGAAATAACATTTAATTCCATTACTATACGATGATTATCTTTCGTTTTTGTTGTCCTAAATCTATACTCTGGATAAGGCATTTTCATTCCATTTGCGATATAAAAATGTTCGGTTTGATAGTAATATGTTCCGTCAAATTCATCGTCTATTTTTTCGACTTTGGCAAATACTACCATTGAGATGATAAAAAATAATATAAATGTTTTTTGGCTTAAAGCACAAATTTGTGTAATCATTTTGTTTCTCCTTCGTTTAATTTTGAAAATATATTTGATAAAAAACCTTTTTGGTTATTATATCCATTAAGTAAATATTTATAAAAACATTTAAATAAATAAATGCTTTCTGCCGTGTGAAAATTAATAAATTCAAAAAAGAATTTGAATAAGTTTTTAATAAAAAAATAGAATAATATTTTATAATTTTTAAATAAACATAATTTTTTAAAAAGTTTAAAATTAATCCACTGGACTGGACTGGACTGGACTGCAACAGTTAGAATTTATAATATGCTTATTTATTTTCATATATAGAATTATAAGGTTTTTAATAAAAAAGTCAAGCGTTTTTAACAAAAAATTAAAAAAAAATTGAATTTATAAATTTTCAATAAGTTTATTTAATTTAGTAATACATTTCATACATATTTAATATAAGATTAAATAAATTTTAAATTTTTAAGAGAATATTTTTAAAGAAATATATCAAGCATTTATTAGATTTTTTAATTCTTTATTAATTATCAATTATGCCAAATAAAAATTTTATCTATCTTTTTGAATTATTATAATCTTCCAAATCTATTATAGCCTTAAATATCATATTTTTGTCA
>CAKVCJ010000352.1 GCA_934725655.1 uncultured Brachyspira sp. | reverse complement strand
TTTGAAAATATTGAAGATTTAAGTAAATCTCTTCGTTTTAATAATTCTTTCGCTTCTTTTGTTATAGATTTCATACTAATTAGCCTTAAATATCTTTCATTTTTAAGATAATTTTAAATTACCGTCTTTTTTTGTTTTTACATTTTTTATATTATTATTTGAAATCAATTTTATTTTTTGTATATCAATATTTTTTATGTCTTTTGGAATTTCAAAATATTGTTTTAACATATCCCAATCTTTTTCTCTTAAACTTACAATTTCATTAAGATAAAAACTTACCCAATACTCACCAATTTTAGATAAAAAATTTTCGGATTTTACTTTTTTATTAGCAATTTCGCAATACTTCTTGTCTTTCTCAAATCCTATAAAATTTCGCCCAAGTCTTTTTGAAGCGATAGCTGTAGTTCCTGTTCCCATAAAAGGGTCTAATATAATATCATTTTCTTCGCTGCTCATTAAAATAATTCGCTCTAATAAATGTATAGGCAATTGGCAAGGATGCTCATCTCTATATTTTGAATGTCTTATACGATGAATATCTGTCCAAACATCCGAGCATAATGGACCAAAAGGATGTAAAATATTTTTTTTACCTCCATAATCTTTTATTAAAACTCCTTTTCTATCGCGTTTATGCGGGTATCGAATTACTTCTATCATTAGTTTTTGAATAGAATAAAATTCCATAATGTGCGGGCTGTAGAGTTTTTCCCATTGGAGCCGTCATCGCATCCCAACTAATCCAATGTCTAAAAACTGCTTTATAATTTAAAAAATTAGCATAAAAAGTAAGCCATTTTGGAATATTATGTAAAAAAATGAATCCACTATCTTTTAAAACTCTTAAACATTCGTCTATCCATGATTTACACCAATCTAAATATTCAGTTTCTACAAGTTTATCTATATGCGAGTTATATTTTTTATTTAAATTAAAAGGCGGGTCCGCAAATATACAATCAACGCTATTATTTGGTATAGATTTAAATAATTTTAAACAATCGCCTTTTAAAATTTGGTTAATAGGCAAAAAATAATTTTTCATAATTTTATCCTTTTAAGAACGAAAAGTATTCTTAATAAACTTTTCAAATCTATTTAATTCGTCTTTTTGAAAAGTAAAAACTTCATCATAGGCTTCTACCATTCGTTTTAAATCTTGCTTACGAACATACCAACCTATTCCATCCACAAAGCCTATAAATTTTGCTTTTGTATAATATTTTTTTATAAGTTCCGTAACAATAATTTCTGTTTTTGCCTTATCGCCTTGTCCCGAACTTGTCGTGCTTAAAAAAGAGCTTTCTATAATAATTATAGGATTTTGTTTGTTTGGAATTATAAAATCCATTGTCCTTTTATTAAGGTTTTTACTCAAATATGGCAAATCTCCACTATCATAAGATATATTTAATTTTTCTAAAATATTTTCAATCTCAGATTCTGGATTATTTCCCATAGCGCCAGAATAACTACCTTTTTGTCTGTATCTAATAAGCGTATCAATCATAGCGTTAGAATCAAAATTAATTTTTTGCAAATCTAATTTTTTAAGTTCAAAAAGAGGTAATGTTTTTGATAAAAATTTATTTGAAGAACCCCTAAAAAATAGGTTTATTATACCTTGCGCAAAAAATTTATTATTTTTTATAAGCATTTTTATTTTTTTATCTCCCCATTCTTTTATTTCGTTTTTTATATCTGGTTTGTCCCATTTTTGGGAATTAAGCAATTTAGAAAGTTCATTATCTTTAACAATACGAGAGATTGTAATAATCCGTTTAAGATTTTCGTTTGCGATTCCATTAAGCGTGAGTAATGCTTCTAAATCCAATTCATTTTCTCTAATAAATTCTACAAATAATTCTTCTTTACAGCCTTTATTTTCAATGCTATTTTTTAGATTTAAAAGTAATGTTTTTAAAAGGTTAATCGTATTTGCTTCATAACTTTCTTCAAATTTTTGATTATAAAAATAAAATGAGTTTTTTTCTATTACTGTGTTATATTTTCGATTCATTACTAATCATACAATTATAAGCGGGCGAACGGAATCGAACCGTCATCTTTAGATTGGAAGTCTAAGGTAATAACCATTATACGACGCCC
>CAKVCJ010000351.1 GCA_934725655.1 uncultured Brachyspira sp. | reverse complement strand
ATTTATATGGAGGAATTATGAAAAACGTAAAAATCTCATCATTAAATGAAAATGATTTATTAGAATTAAAAACTTCTAAAGAGACAATATCTTTATTTATAGATAATAGCGGCATATCAAAGGATATGATACCTTTTTTAAATGATGTATTAAAAGAGAGAGCTGATTTCTTTTTGAATATTTCTTCAGAAAAAGAAACTGGCAGTTCTAATTTATCTGGAGAAGATATAATAAAGTTTATACCTGAAGTTAGAAATTTAACATTTTATGCTTCTCTTAAAAATCCTATAAGTAATTTAAATATTTTTTCAAGACTTGGAAATTTAATAAGTTTGCATATCAATGGAAATATTGATAAAGATATAGCTTTAAGCCCTCTTGACAGCATTGAAACACTTAGCAGTTTTTATTTAGAAAATGGTTTTAGTTTAAAGCATTCTGTTTATATAGAAAATAGAAAAAGTTTTAGCGATATAGGAGCTTCAAATATTAGAGTAGAGCATTTTACTAAGATTAGCCAATTAAAAAAATTATCTATACTATCATCTGCCACTCATGTTGAAGAGATTCCAAAGAGAATGCCTAATTTAGAAGAGATATATATTGAAAAAGGGAAGGGTATAAATACTTTAGATTTTTTAAATGATTTAAAAAATTTGAGGATAATAGAATTAAACTCTATATCAGAATTAAAAGCTATGCCTGATTTGTCAAAATTAGAAAATTTAGAAAAAGTTATATTAAGAAATTTGAGAAGTTTAGAAGATTTAGAATCAATATTTAATAATAAAAAAATTAAGATACTTATACTTGAAAATGTTAGAGGTTTCAATATAGAAAAATTATCCACTATGGATAGTTTAAAATATATCACAGTTACAACTGACGATAAATTAGAGACGAATAGAATAAAAAAATCTCTATTAGATAAAGGTTATTTGGAAGCCTAAAAAGCCTTTATTTTTAGAATATCATGTATATGAACTATGCCTATAGGTTTTTTGCCGTCTTTGCTGTCTTCAACAACTACAAGGTTAGTGATTTTTCCTTCCATTAAATGTAAGGCTTCGCCTATAAGTGTGTCTTGATATATTACTTTAGGGTTGTTATTCATTATATCTTTTACTTTTGTTTTAAGAATATTTTCTATTTGTTTGTCTTTTACCAATAACCTTTTTAAATCTCCATCTACAATAATGCCTTTAAGAATATTGTTATCATCTGTAATAATTGCAATACCAAGTTTACATTCGATGATTTTAAATAGAGCATCATATAGAGATGTTTCTAAATTTATAATTGGCAAGTTATCAGTATGCATTATAGTTTTTACGATAGCTAATTGTCTTCCCAAACTTCCGCCCGGGTGAAATATAGCAAAGTCTTCAGCTTTAAATCCTCTAAGCTCCATTAAAGCAGTAGCTAAAGCATCAGATAAAGCTAAAGAAGCCGTTGTACTAACAGTTGGTGCTAATTTTAAAGGACAAGCCTCTTCTTTTACATGTGTAAGCAAAGTTATTTTAGAATTTTTTGATAGAGTAGAAGCTTCATCATTAGTAATTGCTATATAAGGTATATTTTGCCTGCAAGCCCAATTTACTAATTCTATAATCTCTCTCGACTCTCCGCCTTTAGAATATAATACTAAATAATCATCTTTAGTTATCATACCGAAGTCGCCATGCAAACATTCATTAGGGTCAACAAAAAAACTTGGCGTTCCTGTGGAAGCGAAAGTAGAAGCTGCCTTTCTTGCAATATGTCCGCTCTTACCAACTCCAGAGGTTATTACTCTTCCTTTAATATTAAATAATTCATTAACCGCTCTTTCAAAATTATTGTCTATTTTATCAGATAATAATTTTAAGTTTTCACTTTCTAATAATAAAGTTAATTTACCTCTGTCTATTATATTCATTTTATATCCTCAATGATTAATCTATAACAGCACTAATTAAGTGCCCAGCAAGCCTCTCTATAGCTTTATCTACATACTTCTTATCTTTTAATTTCTTTTTATAAATTTCTATTTTTTCATAATTTATTTTAACAGCCGTTTTCATACAATACCCCTATATAAAAATGTCTTCTACAAAAGAAATTTCTCTACTATAGTTGGTATCGT
>CAKVCJ010000350.1 GCA_934725655.1 uncultured Brachyspira sp. | reverse complement strand
TAGTGTAAGATATAATAATTAGAAGAAGGAAAATTAATTTGCAAAACATATATTTACATAGTTTAGGCTGCGAGAAGAATACAGTTGATGGAGAGCATATACTTGCCATATTAAATAAAAATGGATACAAGATAGTTGATAATGCCGAGGATGCGGATATTATAGTTATTAATACTTGTGCTTTTATAGAAGATTCTAAGAAAGAGTCAATAGATGCCATATTTGACCATTCGCTTTATAAGAAATATGGTAAATGTAAGAGGCTTATAGTATCTGGGTGTATGAGTGAGAGATATAAAGAAAATTTTATGGAGATGTTTAAGGAAGTTGATTCGGCTATAGGCATACATGATTTAGAGAAGATTTTAACAGCTGTAGAGAAAGACGGTTTTCATGATGCTGAAGAAAATACTGCCTATAAAGAGTATGTTGATAGAGTAAATACTTCTACAAATTATAGTGTATATATAAGAATAAGCGACGGCTGTCATGCTAATTGCAGTTTTTGTGCTATACCTTCAATAAGGGGAAAACATAGAAGCAGAAAAATAGAAGACATAGTTGCAGAGGCTAAAGAATATGCCAAAAATGGTGCTAAAGAAATAAATTTGATAGCTCATGAAACTACATATTATGGTTATGATATATATAAAAAGTTAGCACTTCCTGATTTATTAAAAGAGCTTTGTCTTATTGACGGCATAGAATGGATTAGGGTTCTTTATCAAAATCCTGTTGTTTTAAATAAGAGTATAATAGATGCTATGTTTAAAACAGAAAAAGTTGTTCCTTATTTTGATATACCTTTGCAGCATATAGATAAGGATATATTGAAAGATATGAATAGAGGAAACAGGGGATATTCTTTTTATAAGGATATGATAAATTATATTAGAAGCTATGATGAAAATGCGGTTATAAGAACTTCTTTAATTGTAGGTTTTCCGGGTGAGACAGCAGAGAGTTTTAAGAAATTGGCTAATTTTGTAAAAAAGATGAAGCTTGATAGGGTTGGAGTTTTTACATATTCTGAAGAAGAAAATACTGATGCATTGCTTATTAATAAAAAGAAAATTAGTAAAAATAAAAAGTTAATGCTGAGAGATAAGCTTATGAGAATTGCTCTTGAGGTATCTGAAGAGAGGCTTTCGAGGTTTATAGGAAAAAGTATTGATGTACTTATAGAGAAGAAAGAGGAAGATAAGTTTATAGGCAGAAGCAAATATGATGCTCCTGAAGTTGATGGATTTGTTGAGGTTTATTTTGATAAAAAGAATGTTGATAATATCAATATTGGCGATATAGTAAGAGTAAAAATAGTACATAACACAGAGTATGATTTAATTGGTAATTTGGAATAAGTGTTTTGTGTATAAATTAAAGGAAAATTAATGAGTAAAAAAAACAATAGTAAGGAATATAAAAATAGGGAAGAAGCTTTTAGGGATTATTTTGAAAGTGTCAGTAAAATAGTATATACATTAAACTTAATATCAGATAGAAATGATATGACAAGGAGACTTTCTAATAATATCAATAGGGTATTAGGTTATGATGATGAGGCTATTATTAATGATGAAAAAACTGTAAATAATAATAATGATGAGATAGCTATATTAGCAGATTCTATAAGAAAAGATTTAAAAAAGATACATACATTTAAACAATATAATTTTAATATAGAAAGATTTATAGATGAATTTGAATTAAATGATGATGAGAGATTTATTTTATATTGTTTAATTACGTATACAATTTATGGAGACTCTATGTCTGCCATATCTGTAAGGAGAATATTAGAGCTTATTACAATAGATGCAGATATTTATATTAATAAGTATCATTATTTTGACAGCAGCAGTAAATTAATGTCAAGCGGCATACTTGTTTTATCTCATGAGCCTTATTCAAGTATTGGTCTTTTAGAGGTTTCTAATACTTTAATTACATTTGTTAATTCAAAGATAGTTTTTGCTTTTTTAGAAAAGGAGAGCTATGATTTAATATTAGATATTACAACTAAAGAAAATTATATAGATAATAAATCTAAAAAGAAAGTTATAAAAGAGCCAAGAATATTAACACCAAAAGAGATAGTATCCGAGCTTAACAAAACAGTAATAGGACAGGACGAT
>CAKVCJ010000349.1 GCA_934725655.1 uncultured Brachyspira sp. | reverse complement strand
ATTTTTTATATTTGTGGTGACTCCCTCCTTGCGAAGCGTGCCCGTAGTGTAATACCCCACTTCTTTTATTGGTATAAAAGAAGCAAAAGAACTGCATTTTTAGGCAAAATACAAATATTATATTTATATATATTCTAAGATATGAAGTTAAATCATTTGACCTTTTTTCTTTAGGAAAAGTTGAAGAAAAAATTTATATAAAAAAATATAGTTGTTTAGGTATATAATTAGTTTTAAAATTTATTCATATTTCCCGCCCTCTATGTTTTTGAATTTAATATGTTATTGCAATTCTTTATATTTTTATTGTTAAAAGAGTTAATAGAACCCCGCCCAAGTGTTATTAAAAATAATAGTACATATACCGCACGCAGAGTAGATTTAAAACATAAAAAATATTTAAATTTTAATTTAAACAATAAATAAGAACATACTTTACCGTGCGGTTAAAAAATTAAACAAATTTATTTATTATTGTCATCAGTTTTAAGTACGCTTATAAATGCATCCTGCGGGATCTCCACGCTTCCAATAGCTTTCATTCTCTTTTTACCTTCTTTCTGTTTCTCTAATAATTTTCTTTTTCTTGTGATGTCTCCGCCGTAACATTTAGCTGTAACATTTTTTCTTAATGCACTTATATTTTCACGGGCAATGATTCGTCCTGCAATTGCTGCTTGTAAAGGAATCTGAAACATATGCTTTGGTATAAGATACTTTAATTTTTCTATAATTTGTCTTCCTCTGCTTTCTGCATTGCTTCTATGCGACATAAATGATAAAGCATCAACAACTTCTCCATGAACAAGTATATCAATCTTTTCTATTTGGCTTTCTCTAAAATCAGAAAAATCATAATCAAATGAAGCATAACCTCTCGATATTGATTTTAATTTATCATAAAAGTCGTATACTACTTCTATTAATGGTAAATCAAATTTTATTTCTGCTCTTTTATCATCTAAATATGTGAGAGAAGTTTGAGTTCCTCTTCTGTCTATACAAAGAGAAATAATGTTTCCTAAATAATCGGTTGGTACTATTATAAGAGCATTGATAAAAGGCTCATAACATTTTTCTATATACTGCCCAGACGGAAAATCTGCAGGATTATCAATTAATTTTTCTTCGCCGTTTGTGAGTTTTAATTTTACTTCTACAGAAGGGCTTGTTATTACAAGGTTAAGATTAAACTCCCTTTCAAGACGCTCTTGAACAATCTCTAAATGAAGAAGCCCTAAAAATCCGCATCTATATCCGAACCCTAAAGCAATAGAACGCTCAGGCTCATAAACTAAAGAAGCATCATTTAATTTTAATTTCTCCAATGCCTTTTGTAAGTTTGTATAATCTTCATCTTCTGCCGGGAAAATTCCTGCAAATACCATAGGAAGTACTTCTTTATATCCTATCAAAGGTTCATCTGAAGGGTCTTCTTCAAGTGTGATAGTATCCCCTATTTTTATATCAGATATGTTTTTAATACCCGCAATAATATAACCTACCTCACCGCTTTTTAATCCATTAGCAGATTTAAGTCCAAGCAAAAGAGTTCCGCATTCTTCAACTTCATACTTCGCTTTAGTTTCCATTAAGAGAAGTTTATCATCTTTTTTAATAGAGCCGTCAAATATTCTCACTATCATAACGGCACCGCGAAAAGGATCATAATAAGAATCGAATATCAAAGCCCTTGTCTTTTTATCAGTATTGTCTTTTGGTGCTGGTATCATCTTAACTACTGCTTCAAGTATCTCATCTATTCCTATATCATTTTTTGCACTCGCTAAAACAATATCATCTTTATTAACCCCAAACTCTTTTTCCATTTGTTCTTTGCATAGTTCAATATTGGCGGCAGGTAAATCTATTTTATTGATAACAGGTACAATCTCTAAATTATTTTCAAAAGCAAGATAAAAGTTAGAAATAGTTTGAGCCTCAACCCCCTGAGCAGCATCCACTACAAGTATAGCACCCTCGCAAGCAGCAAGCGAACGGGAAACCTCATAGTTAAAGTCAACGTGCCCTGGAGTATCTATCAAATTAAGAGTATATACTTCTCCGTCTTTTGCCTGATAAGAAAGTTTTACAGCCTGACTCTTTATTGTTATTCCTCTCTCTCTTTCTATATCCATAGAGTCCAAAATTTGT
>CAKVCJ010000348.1 GCA_934725655.1 uncultured Brachyspira sp. | reverse complement strand
TAATCTTGAGCATATAATCTCCTAATTTATTATTAAAATATTATATTATAGTATATAAAAAATATCAACTTATATTCATATACATTTTTACCCTATTCAGCATTTCCAAGCAAAGCCTTACGCTCTTCAATAACCTTATCAGCCAAAGGACCGGTAAGTTCTTGATAATGTGAATGTTCCATCTCAAAAGTACCCCTTCCAGAAGTAGAAGCCTTCATTTCTATAGAATAAGTAAGCATCTCTGAAAGCGGAACTTCTGCCTTAATCATCTGTACAGTGTTTGATGCAGCCTCCATTCCTAAAATTTTGCCTCTTTTGCCTGTGAGTTCATTCATTATAGAACCAGTAAACTCCTCAGGTACATAAACTGTAACCTTCATAACAGGTTCAAGCAGCACAGGCGAAGCATTTTTAAAAGCCTCCTTAGCAGCCATAGATGCAGCTATTCTAAATGATAATTCATTAGAATCTACATCATGGTACTTACCATCATAAACTCTTACTTTAACATCTACCATAGGATATCTTCCCAATGGCCCTTGTGATAAAGCATCTTGTATACCCTTTTCTACACCAGGTATATATTGCTTAGGTATAGCACCTCCAAATATATCGTTTACAAATTCATAACCGCCGTCACGAGCAAGAGGTGAAACTTCTAAATGAACCTCTCCAAATTGTCCGCTTCCGCCTGATTGTTTCTTATGTCTGTATTGTGCTTGGGCTTGTTTTCGTATTGTCTCTCTGTATGCAACTCTTGGAACACTTTGCTCTATTTCTGCTTTTGTGAGAGCAATAACTCTGTCTAATGCTAATTTTACCTGCAAATCTCCCATAGCTTTTATGATAGTTTCTTTTGTTTCGCTGTCAAACTCTACATGGAAAGTTAAATCTTCTTGGCTAATAGTGTCTAATACTTCTAATGCCTTTACATCATTTTTAAGGATTTTAATTGCTGTAAAATATATTGGCTGAGGTATTTTAATTGATGTAAACTGAAATGGTGCAGATGGCAGGCTTATACTATCGCCTGTCCTACAATCTGATAGCTTTGCTAATACTCCAATATCGCCTGCTGTGATTGTATCTGCCTCTATTTGTTTTTTACCTCTTGCCATATATATATGTGAAACCTTTTCCTTTTTACCTGTTCTTGAGTTATATATTTCATCGCCGCTTTTTATGCTTCCAGAACGAACCTTAAAGAAAGAAATACGGCCTGCATATTGGTCTATTGTAGTTTTGAACACAAAAGCTGCAAATGGATTATTGTCACCTAATATAGATCTCGTAGCCGACTCATTAGTTAAAAGGTCTGTACCGTCTGTAACTGGAACATAAGAAGGAGAAGGCATATATCTGATTATTGTATCAAGTACAGCACCCATTCCTATATCTCTAAGAGATGTTCCAAAAAGAATAGGTACTACTTTATATTGAAGAATGGATTTTGTTAAAGCTTCTATATATTCTTCATCGGTAAACTTACCGCCATCCAAAAATTTCTCAGTTAAACTATCATCAACTTCGCATACAAGCTCTTTTAATCTATCACGAGTTGCTCTATACTCTTCATAATACTCTTCAGGAATCTCTGCTTCTATAACCTTACCTTGCTCATCTCTAAAGAAAGCCTTATGATAAATAACATCTATAATACCTTTAAAATCCTTTCCATTACCCATAGGTATTTGTATAGGAACTACAGGAGGCTCTTTAAAGTTATTTTCTATCTTTTCTAAAAGAACCTTATGATCAACCATATCTTTATCAATTTTATTAATAAATACAATTCTTGGCCTTTTAAAATTATTAGCCATCTGCCAATGTTTTTCAGTTTCTATTTGTATTCCAAACTCAGCATCTATTACAACAATGCATGATTCTGCTACTCTCAAAGCTGGGTTAATATCGCCGCTGAAATCGCCAGAACCTGGAATATCCAGCAAATTAATCTTATGGTCTTTCCACTCTATAAAACTTAAAGAAGTACGAATAGACATTTTCTGCTTAATTTCTTCATCTGTATAATCGCTTACTGTAGTACCTCTTGCCACTTCGCCTTTTTTGTCAATACACTTGGCCCTAAAAAGCAAAGCTTCATTCAAAGAAGTTTTACCACTTCCAACATGCCCTAATAGGGCTACATTACGAATACTTTCTGGGTTATAAA
>CAKVCJ010000347.1 GCA_934725655.1 uncultured Brachyspira sp. | reverse complement strand
CTATTAAATTAACAGATGAAGAGAGAGATAATATAATTTCTCAAACAGGTTATGGAAAAGGTTACTTTGATATTGATAGTATGTTTATAGACGAGAAGATAAAAATAACATGTTTGGCGGGATATACTAAAAAAGAGGGAGATAATCTTAATTCTTTAATTAGTTTTATAAGAAAGATGAATAATGGAAATAATTTTACAGAAGAATATTATATTATTAATGGAATAAAAAATATTCAATTTAAAATTAATATGGATAATGCTACTAGTATACTTTATACAATCTTTGAATCTAATAATGGCTATTATTTTATATTAAATTATACGTTTCCTGTTTATTATTTGGAAGATTCTTTAATGAGGATAGCAAATTCTTTAAATAGTGTTAAATTTTAAGAGTTATCTTTTTTATGAGATTAAAATTCTTTTTTTATATTTTTATTTCTTTTATATCTTTGTATTCATAATGTAATAAAATTATCGATTATAATATATGTTAGGAAAGTAAAATTTAAATACTATTTTCTTTCTCAGGTTTTAGATATATTAAAATAATATTATTTAAGGTTTTAATGAGTATAGGTATTTTTTTATACTTACGCTTTTTTATTATATTTCATCATTCTTCAATTTTCTTATCATCGTGAAATAAATTATATATATTATTACAGTTGATATTAATATAGCCAAACCAAATCTCAATGTTATATTTAATAATGTTATTTCGTACACACCTTTTAAATATAAAATAAAGTATGGAATATTAAAGAAAGTATTAACTAAGAAAGACTGTAGCAGCATATATTTTATTTGACCTATTGCATATAATAAACTTGAAATTATATTATAGTATGCATAACATATATAAAAAGGCAAAAGTATCATAATCAAATTCATAACCGATTCAAGATTTTGAGCATTCATTATATATTTCATAAAATATTTATAGGTTGGTATTAAAGCTATCCATATTATCACAAATATAGTAGTTAATAATACATAAGGTTTTAAACTTCTATTATGTTTTTTTGATAAATCTGTTTTTATGAGAGTTCCTATTTGATTTATTGGTATTAATAGCCAAGCCCAGTAAAAAGAATTAGCAATCCAATAATTTCCTTGTTCTCCTACAATATTTATCATTCTCACAAGCACTATACTATAAATTAAATTTCTATAAAAAGATTCAAGCCCAGATACAACATTTAGAGAAGTAATTTTTTTATTCCATAGGAAAGTTAATTTTGTTTTAAAGAAAATATTATATCCGCATTTATTCAATAAGAATACAGCAATTATAACAGATATTAGATTAGATATTATATTATTATAAGCTATACCATTAACACCCAAGTTTAATGATATGCTATATTGAGAGACAAATAATATATCAAGTATAATTGTTAAAAACATTTTTATTGTGGTGATTGCAAATATTGATTTATAATTTTCTAAAGAAGTATGAGCTACAATCATTAAATGAAATAACACTATAGCAATATTGGCAAAAGATTCTAATTTTATATATGTTGTTGTTTGAGCATATAAATCAGTTTGCTGTTTCATTGCAGTAACAAGATTTCCAGCAAATATGTTTATAATTAAAGCCATTATAATATATATAAAGGTTATTATTATAATAGAGCTTCTTAATTTATTTATAAACACTTCTTTATGATTATTAATATCATCATCTTTTATATTTCCAAGAAAGAAAAATAGAGGAGCTATTATAGCCTCTTCAAAGACTTCGTATATAATTCCAAGCCACATTTGCTGTGATGCTATATTTATGCCGCTTGCATCAGGATAGCTGTCTAATAAATATATTCTAAAAGTAGAATAAATAGAAGGGATTAGAGCTTGTATTATTAGAACTATAAATAATTTAAAATTAATTTTCCTAAGTAAATTCATAAATATATTATTCTCCGCACTCAAAAAAACGAACATATCATACATTAATATGAACATTTTATCAATAAATTTTTGGTATATTAATGAATAAATATAAATTTTTGTATTAAAAAAGGATAATAGAATTTGATTTTTGATATTTTTTTTACTATACTTGAGTTAAGATGCAGTATTTATCTTTCTATGAACCCGCTTATCTTCTAAGCAATCACAAGTCAATAGAAAATCATAAAAACATTAATAATAAAAATAACCGCCATCATAAGGA
>CAKVCJ010000346.1 GCA_934725655.1 uncultured Brachyspira sp. | reverse complement strand
ATTATAATGGACCCTCCTGTATACGGCAGAGGCCCTAATGGAGAGCTTTGGCAAATAGAGACAAGTTTAACAAGATTAGTAGAAGAATGTGTGAAATTATTATCAAGCTCCCCTATTCTATTTTTAATTAATTGCTATACAGCAAGTTTTTCTCATATATCACTTAAAAATATTTTACAAACTCAAATTAAAAATAATGGTTTTTTTGAAAGCGGAGAGATAGCCCTTCCTATAGAAAATAGCGATTTAATACTTCCTTCTGGAATATATGCAAGGTTTTTTACATAAAAATTATAATACAATTACTATTGCTTTTTTTTATTTATAAGTTAAAGTTTTGAATGGGTTTGAGATATATTAATAATTTTTAAGGAAACAATGTGAACACAATAGAAGAATATACCCCCTCAACTTCAAAATATGAGTTATACACTCATTTAAGCGAGCAAATAGTATCTGGAAAAATAAGAACATTCTCAGAAATATTTACTTATGCAAGCAATGTTAATTTTGATAAGATTAACGATCATAATAATATTTTAAAAGGATTATTTAGTCTTATAAGAAAAATTAATTGGGGATTCTTTAATAATTTAGATAAAGAAACATACCCAAAGTTGTGGGATCAATTTGTTATAGAAAATCATAAATATAATTTTGCTGGAGATTTGAAGCTTAATTTAACTATAGCTGATATTTATATAGCAATGCTTGATATTCATGGATATACTAAGTTTTGCGAAGAGAATAAAAACAATCTTTCTAAAATGCATGCTTTAGATGATTTATTGCAAAACAAAATAGGAGAACTTACAAAATTTTATAATGTAATATCTCATAGAAAACAAGGCGATGAAATAGTAATGATGTGTCCGTCTGCAACTGATGCTTTAAGTGCTACTATGGCTATTATTGGAGCTTTGAGCAAAAAAAGAATATTAACAGAATGCCCTGATATAGATACATCAATATTTCCAGAGTTCAAAGTAAGTGCAGGCATAGCAGGAGGAATGAGCAATAGTTCTCTCATTATCACAGAAGATGGAGATTTGTCTGGTTTCCTAATTAACAATGCAGCAAGAATGCAAGCAAGAGCAAATATGCTCTCTCCGAAAGACACTAAGATAATTGTTACAAAAAACTTGCAATTTAATTTCCTTAAAGAAAATAGTAAAACAAAAAGTGAAATATTTGAAAAAAATATTATATCCTTCTATGATAACGGTATGATATCTTTTAAAGGAACTGAGATTCCTATAGTAGAAGCTATATTTAATCCTAATGAAAAATATAAAGAAGCTTTCTTTAATGAAATGGAAGAACTTGTTAAAAGCATAAAAGGAAATTTGTGGAAGCAGAGATTATTTACAAGCATATTAGATTTAATTTCAAAGGCAATTAGTTCTATGCCTAAGTTTCAAATAAATAAAAGAGTTAATGAATATATATCTGCTTATGATAATAAAACCATATGCGATTTATGCAATAATGCAAATGGAGCTTATGTTGTTAAAGAAAATTATAAAGAAGCAATAGACACTTTCGCACTTATAATTAAACTATTAAAAACTATTCCTGATTTTGACCCTATGGTATTAGAATATGCTGAGAGTATATGCAATGGATACGAAAAAGTGTTGCCTATATACGATACAGTAATTAAAAAAGAAATAGAAATGAACTTAACAGAAATATTTCCTGCTAATCATATACCTATATTTCAAAACGTACAAAAGGCTAATGAAACTTATAATAAATTAATGAAATATGCTTTAGACAGCAATGCACTAAAAAGAAGAAAATCTATTTGGTATGGTATATTAGAAAAAGAACTTAATAATTTAGTGATAAATATGTATTCTGGTAAGAAATAAATATTTATAAAATAGCTTGCACTAATAATATATATATGATAAACTATTGCAACTATTAAGTTGTATTGTAAATTAAGGAGTATTTTTTATGTATATTAAAAAAGTATTTTTATCATTAATAGTGTTATCAATATTCTTTATATCTTGTTCTAACACAAAAACTACTAACTCTTCAGATTCCTTAGCATATCTTAAAGGCGGTGAAGGAGATTGGGTTTTGAAAGTAGATGATTTTACAATCAATCAAACTAATTTTAATAAAGATTATAAAGTATTCTTAAATTCTATGAAAGCACAAGGAGCAAGTCCTG
>CAKVCJ010000345.1 GCA_934725655.1 uncultured Brachyspira sp. | reverse complement strand
AAATTATCACATATTTTGAAATATATTTATCGTTATTTACGGTTAACACTTCAAAATATTCTCCGTTTTTATTTATAGATTCAACTTCCGTATTAAAAAAAGCGTCTATATAATGCCCAAATACGCATTCGCTAAATAAATCTAAAACATCGCCTTTAGTCGCAGTTTCAAATTTTATATTTCCGCTCAAATCGATTCTCTCGCCTTTATAATCTTTGTCGACTCTCTTATCGTCTTTATAGAATTTTCTAATCGTTGTAGAATGATTATCGCCTTTTTCAAGCAGAAGAACTTTTTTCATTTGAAGTATAGCAGCTTCAACGGACGCCGCTATTCCCGCAGGTCCCGCTCCGACTATAATTAAATCATATATATTATCCATATTTCCCTCCTCAAAAAAATATATATCTTTAACATCTAAAATCAATTATTGTTTGAAACATTATAAAACAAATATTAGAAAAGTCAAACAATCTTATAAAGCATTAACTATATAAATTCACGCCACCATTAACAACTATTTTTAAAACTTCTATAGAAGATATAGTATTATTACATATAGCTCTCACAGCTATTTCATATACTCCGCTTTCAAAATTATGAGACTGCCTTCCAATCTTATCTAACAAAATAGAACTTTTAAAACCATCTTCTTTATTATAATTAAAATCCCATTGCCACATATCTACTTTGCTATTTGATACAGCAGTAAATGTTATTTCTTTTTCTCCATTTTCCTTGTCTATCCAATCATAATTTATATTTATATTTATTTTATCTGCAATAGGAATGATTGTATCAACTTTCACTAATTCAATATTTATATTTTCTTCTAATTTTAATCTTGCAACTTCATCTACAGCTCCTTTTCCAAATGAAAATGCTATAATATATCCTTTTTTACAATCTTTTCTAAATCTTGACATTGCCGATTTAAAATTGTCTACTACATTTCTTCCTATACTGTCACTTCTTTTTACTTGTATAGGTGAATAATCTCCGTCAACCTTTATTTTTCCATCTATTCCGTCATCTGAAGTTTGTTTTTGATTAGGTATTCCATTAAATTTTTCTATAATAAATTTTTCAAAAGTAAATGGGGGAGATTTTCGTATATCATCATAATTATATTTATGCATTTTCACTTCAAACACATCATTTATTAAAAGGTCAGTTTGTTTTTCAAGTCTAGCCTGTGAAACTGCTATAGCTTGAACAGATTGATCTATACCAATAAACCATCTATTAAATCGCCTTGCAGCAACACAAGTACTTCCGCCACCGCAAAAAGCATCAAGCACAACATCATTTTCATTACTAGCTAATTTAATGATTCTTTCCAAAAGTTTAGTAGGTTTTTGTGTTGGATATCCGACATAATCATCAGAACCTTTAGGGTATCTTGCAGATATTCCTATATCATCCCACCAATCCTCTGGTATTTTTCCATTTTTATTTAGTATACCATCATCATTTTTTATCTTTCCATTATATAGTGTGCCAGAACCTTTTAATCCTTTTTTATAATTAGCTTTTGTTTTTTCATTGTATGAAACTCTTATATCATTTAAATTACAAGTATATTCTTTGTTTTTAGCATACCAAAAAATAGTATCGTGTTTATTTGATAATCTTTGCTTATTATTAGAGGCAGATGTATAACACCAAATTATTTCATTTACGAATTCTCCATCAAGTTTATCTAAAATTAAAGTTCTAATATAAGCATTAGCATGCCAATCACAATGTAAAAATAAACTGCCTGTTGGTTTCAATAATCGCCATATTTCATCTACTCTTTCTTTTAGCCAACCTATATATTGATTTATTCCTCCGCTCCATCTATCTGTAAAACTTGCTATCTCTCCGTTATCTCCCCACACTATTTCATAATTTCTATTAGAGAAAAATGGAGGGTCTATATAACATAAATCTATAGTATTAGATTCTAAACTTTTTAATACATCTAAATTATCACCTAATATTAATTTACTATTCATAAATAATACCCAATTTAAACATCAAGATTTTTAACATATTTTGCATTAGCTTCTATAAAATCTCTTCTTGGTTTAACTTCATCTCCCATAAGCATTGTAAATAATTGGTCCGCTTTTTCTGCGTCTTCGGTTAAAACTTGATACATTAGTCTCGTTTCAGGATTCATTGTCGTATCCCATAATTGGTCGGCATTCA
>CAKVCJ010000344.1 GCA_934725655.1 uncultured Brachyspira sp. | reverse complement strand
TTGCGAGGCGAGAAGGAAGCTATAGATTTGAATGAGGCTATAAAAAATGGGTATGAGGTTTGTAAGGTTTGTAAGCCCGATGGTATTTAAGATATTAGTTTATATTTAGAGTTATACTTTTTAATATTAACTATATATAAAATATTCTATTCTATTATTTTGAATTTATTTTTAAACCTATCTCTCCAATTTTTAATCGCTATTCACCAAGTAATCCTATTTACAACCTCATTAAAAATTGAAATAATATTATTATACTTATTATTCAATTTTCTATACATATTTTCTAATTCATTATTTTTATCTTCAATAATAATTACTAAACGATTGATAAAAGTGAAAATTATTATAATATTTTTCAGTTAAATAATAAATATTATATAAAATTACTTGAGTTTCTTTCGAATAATTTTTTATTTCATTAAAATAATTAACTTGACAAATATAAAATAATGACTATAATTAATAAATATAATCGGTTAATTTATCTTTAGGAGTGGATAACCAATGAATTATAAAGAAAGGCTTATAAATGTACTAATGTTATCATCTTTTTACAAAGAAAAACTTAACAAAGAAAGAGTTAAATATCTTTTATTAGAACCAATAATAATTATGGCTATAGATAACCTCAAAGAAATACCAAAACAAGAGCTAATAAAATATCTAAATGAGTTATTTGATTATAAGACTAATGTATCGGAAAAAATAGTTGATTATTTTCATCATTCGTCTCATTCTTTAAAATATAATAAAAGTAATAAAAGTTATTCTTTGAATATTTTAAATAATAATGAAATAAATAATAAACTTAATGAATATAGATATATCTATCTATCAAATCAAAATAAAATAAAAGAGTTAAAATCATTTATTTTAGATAAAATAAATAAGGAGCTATCGTTAGAAGAAGATATTTTAGAATCTTTATATAAATTTTTTATGAAATCATTTACCGTTAATGATAAAGATACGCCGCTATCTTATTCAGATATAGATAAAAATATAGCAAATGTATTAAGCGAATGTTATGAAAAAAGAGAAAGTTATATAGATATATTCAAAAATATAGTTAAAGGAATGGCTATACTAAAGTCAATTCAAAATTATAAAAATAGTAACTTTATTGACGATAAAAAACCAATAATATATTTGGATAATATTTTTATTAGTAATATATTCGGATGGTGCGAATATATATACTTTGATAGCGCTTTGCTAATATTAGAAACATTAAAAGAATTTAAATTTGATATAGCAATACATGAAATAACTATTGATTTAATACTTGAACATATAAATAATGCTAGAAATATACCAGCAAATAGCGTTGATATGAAAAGTTCTTTTTATTATATGGTGCATTTTGATTATTCAAATAAAAAAGTAGTTGATATAATGAGTTGTCCGCTTCAAAATATACAAAATATAGTAATTAGAAAAATAGAAGAAAATAATATCAAAATAAAAAAAGGAATGCATTTAATAGATATTGAAACAAATAAGGAATTATGTGAAAAAATTCATAGATTTAGAAAGAATTTAAATGAGCAAAAAGGAGATTATAGAAATATAAAAGATAAACAAACTTTATACGATGCAACAATTATAAAATGTTTCAATAAAAACGATAGAACCAAAATAAATAAATTAAGCAATATGCAAGAAATTTTTTTAACTTATCAAAGAGCAATAATAAATAATACCGCATTCAAAACTGATTATACTTTATATAACCCTATAATGAATGTAAATGCATTTATGAATCTACTTTTATTAGAAACTATTATATCTAATATATCTAATATTAAATTAATAGATATATTTATAATTAATTCTTATTCGCCTATATTATCTTCAGAATTTATGAATTTTATAAATAAAACTCTTTCGGAAACAAGCTTTAATGAAGAAGAAAAAGATGAGTTATTAGCCCTTATTAATGACAAAGATAGAAAACATTTTATTATAGAAAATGGAATTGACCATAAAAAAACACTAACTTATATAAGAGAAAGAGAAAAAGAAAAAGATAAAAAAATAGAAGAAACCAATAAAAAGGTTGAGGAAACCAATATAGAAAATGAAAAAATTAGAAAAGATAAAGAAAAATCTGAATCAGAAAAAAACAAAGTTTTAAAAGAAAATGAAAGGCTTATAAATATTATAAAGAAAAAAGAAATAGGAGATAAAATTGATAAATATCATA
>CAKVCJ010000343.1 GCA_934725655.1 uncultured Brachyspira sp. | reverse complement strand
AAAAGAAAAATATTTAAATATTGCAAATAAAAGTTTGAAAAAATCTGCAAATTTAGGTTATGAAAAAGCGATTAATAAATTAAAATAAATACATTGTCATTGACAGAGTAAAAAATTGTAAATAGTTGACTAAAAATAATTTTTTTAATCAAACAAATACTTATAAAAACTATCCTTTTTGATGTAAATATATTTTTATTATTAATGTCGTATAGCTATTATACATTTTATTATTAATTCTAACATATTACTCGTTCCGTATCTCACTCCAACTTTTCGTTGTCTTTCTAAACAATCGTAATAAATCTAACATTTGATTTTTTGACGCTGGATTTAATGTTGTATCATAACTTTCCGTATTTGAAAAAACTCTCAAATATATTGTTTTATTACCACTATTTTCTAATAAATTATATAATTTTATTAAACTGTCATCCCCAACTCGGACTGTATTCGCTACATAAGTATTACCTCCTACATATTTATACGCCCCGACATCTCCCAAGCCATAATTTCCAAATCGTATTCTTACCGATTTATTGCCATCTGAAAAATCAATAGCTTTTAATAACATCGTCACGGCATTATTTAACTCCGTCTTTTGTAATATATAAAACCCTCCTGAAAATGTATAATTATTAGGATATAGTTCTAATAACTGTTTAATATAAATTGTATGTGCATTCGCTATTCTTGCATTCATACCGTCCGTATTATGTTTTGAACTCATTATAATTATTTTATTTTCAAACTTATCTTTTTCAGTTTTGTAATTTTTCAATTCTGGTTCAACCAAACTTTTACGATATTCAGGTGAATTTTTATAATCACGCTCTGCTTGTTCTTTTTTGTTTTTGCTCGTATTCCAAATCTCTATTATAGCGTTTAAGAGGAGCATTGAACAAGTCACCTTTCAACCTATAATAATTATCATTAATATTTAATATTATATAATTATCTGTTATTTTTGAAAAATACCCTTTTTGTATATTCAACTCAATAGAATGATGGTTATTTTAAGTTCTTCCTACATATTTACCTACATCCTTAATTATAGTATTACCCGCCTCATCGCCTATATATAACGAATAATTTTTTAACTTAGTTTTTTCTGAAATATTAGCTGTTATTAAAAAGATAACCTCAGAATTATTTGTCTTTATTTCAGAAAACACGGCAAATAAAGCTTTCTTATAATTTTGTTGTCCTTTTTTACTAAAGGCAATCAAATATGTATAGTCTTTCATATTTCCATAAGAACTACTATACCATTTTTTGAATTCCAATGCATACAAACTGCTTAATGATAAAAACATTATCATTAGTCCACCAATTAAACTTAATTTTTTTATCATTTTTTAATTCCTTTACTCTTACTTTATTTGAGTTAAAATATCATATAATTCTATAATATCCGATAAACCTTTTCTTTTCGCTTCTGTTAATTTTCTATCATATCTATTATTAATATTTTCAACTCTATATTTTGCATTTGGATTTTTAGCAAATCCTCTTAAAAAATTAATTGCTTCTGTTCCCGCATATACTTCATACACTTCAGCCCAACTGTATGTTTGTATATCGTATTGATAATCCGACATTCCCAATCGTAAACTATAATTATTTGTATCTGTAGCCAATATTATTTTATTTGTATACGGTAATGTAGATATGCTTGTTAGTGTGGGATAAGTGCGAGCTATCTGGATATGAACGGCTTTAATTGTATAGTTAGAATTCATAGCAATACCCAACTCAAAACTTTCCCCTCCGTTTTTACTAATGGAATATCTTTTTTGATTAATCCAACTTACGCTTTGAAAATCATCTTTCCTAACATTTAATTTTGATAATAGTTCATCCGCTTGATTTTTCAAATTTTCTTGCTCAATTCTTTTTTCTTCTGAAGAAGTGTTATCAGAATTATTTGCAATTTTACCTACAATAATAAATATAAATATTAATGCGCCTATTATTATAAATATTTTCTTTTTTGATTTTTTCTTTTTACCCGCTTTTTGTCTAACTCCACAATAATGGCATATTTCAGCCTCTTTTTTAATAGGCTTCCCGCAAGAGCTACAAAAAATCTCGTCTAATTGTTTTTGATAAGTTTGAGTATTATTTACTTCATTCATTTTTATTCTCCTAAAATTAATATATTAAAAAAATTTTATAAAATCTTAATCGTTTTTTAATTTTATAAGTT
>CAKVCJ010000342.1 GCA_934725655.1 uncultured Brachyspira sp. | reverse complement strand
CAGCAAAACATATTGATAAATTAGAAGACGATGAAGTTTTTGTATTTGGAAGCAACACAGAAGGTATGCATGCGGGAGGAGCTGCAAGAATGGCTATGAATTGGGGAGCTATATATGGAAAGGCTTTTGGTCTTCAGGGTAAAACTTTTGCTATTCCTACGGTTGATTATACGAGAAGCGGAAAGATGAGCATTGATGAAATAAAAAAATATGTTGATGAGTTTTTAGATTTTACTATAAAAAACAAAGATAAAAAATTTCTTGTTACAGAAATAGGCTGCGGCATAGCGGAATTTAAAGTATCAGAAATAGCTCCTTTATTTAGAGAGGCATTAGAATATAGTAATGTATATTTGCCAGAGAGATTTATTAATTATTTAAAAGAGAATAATTAGTATACTAAAAATTTTAAAGTTTTTTATTTGTGGCGGCTTTGCCCCTGCGAAGCGTGCCATTATGGTATATGCCCCAGTTCTTTTACGACCCTAGGAAGTGCCTGTGGTATTGGTATAAAAGAACCAAAAAAACTGCATTTTTATTAAGTATAGCCCAAAGTATATAGTATTATTTTACATATATTTATTTCTTAGATATAAAACTTAAATATTTGCACTTTTTGCAACTTTGACGAAGTCCGCACCGCGAAGGCGGGAAAAAGTTGAATAAAATAAAAACCTACATAATATAAAAAAATTATTTGTTTAAATTAATATATTTGCAGGGCTTTGCCCCCTGCGAAGCGTGCCCGTAGGGTAGCACCCCACTTCTTTTGCGACTTAAAGGAGTCCTTCAGGGCGACCGAAGGAAGTGCCTGTGGTATTGCCACAAAGAAGCAAAAAGGCTGCATTTTTTAGCTTAAAATACAGATATTATCTTATATTTTATTCCTTATCCTTTATAACATTGAAATGTATAAAAGACATCATATTTAAAAATACATATAATATCATCAAACTAGCAATTACAAGCTCTATTATAGCAACATATCTCCATATATAATAATATTCGCCGCCAATAGATTTTGAATAGTTAGCAAATTTTAAAAGAGCCTGTGCACCTATTGCAAGAGGGAAAGTGTATGCTGCAAATAACGGTATAAACTTTATTCTAAAGGCCTTTATTAAAGATAAATAAACTTTAAATGTTGTAATTAATCCCAATGCTAAAAACAAGTTAAGTATAGCATTGCTGTAAGTTTGAAATGCAGTTAAGTATCCGCATAAACATAAATTAGCAGGTGCTCCCATTACAGCGAAGGCAGGAAATTTATCTTCAGCCAAAGGTTCATGGAAAATGATTCTATAGAAAATAAAAGGAAACATTATTATATATATAACCATTCCTATGTAAACAATGGCTTGTGATAAAGTTGGAAAACCCATAGCGCTTCCGCTGACAGAAGCTACAACTATACCAATAGGCGGAACAAACCAACTTGGCACCATATTATGTCTGTCTTTTAAGTTTATTCTATGAGCTATAAAAGTGATTGCAAATATTGTGTGTATCACTATAGCTGTAAGCCACATAGCAATACCGAGCGGTCTTATAAATTGTACTACAGAACTCGATATTACCATAATAGCCATATCTAAAGTAGGTATAGTGCTTCCTGCAACTGGGTGTTCCAAGTCTTTAATAAATGCTTTGAAAGATGAAAATATTTTTGTGATGATTGTAAGTATCAGTATAGATGATATTACAGCACCAATGTATGCAAAATATTTTTTTCCTGTAAAGATAGTCCAAGCGTTGAATATACCGCCTACGCCAAGTGCTAAACCTGTAAGTGCTGTAGGCATTTTGTTTATTTTGTTTATCATAAAATTAAAAAGAATTAATAATAATTCTTTGCTCCTTATATTGTTGAAAACATTATATATCAAAAAACAAAAAAAATCTATTTAAAAATAATTGCTATAAATATATTATTGTATTAGTATTATACATATATTTTAAGGAGAGTTTGTAAAAAATGAAAAGATTAGTTTTATTATTGTTATCTTTAAGCATCATAATAGGGTGTAGTAATTTAACTGACAATATATTAGGAATAAGTAAGAAATATGAAGGCACTTGGGTTTGCACTGAAGGAGGACTTAAAGGGAAAACTGTCGTTGTGAATTCTGACGGTTCATTGAAATACGAGAATATTAGTGTTTCTGCAGCTCTAATTACAAAACATAGCGATGACCATTATTCTGCAAGTACAACATTTGCTA
>CAKVCJ010000341.1 GCA_934725655.1 uncultured Brachyspira sp. | reverse complement strand
AGCATGGTGAAGTTTTTGTTACTGATGATGGGGCTGAAACAGATTTGGATATTGGGCATTATGAAAGATTTATTGATGAAAATTTAAATAAATACAGCAATGTTACTACTGGCAAAATATATCAGCATGTTATAAATATGGAAAGAGAAGGTAAATATCTTGGAGAAACTGTTCAGGTTATACCTCATATTACAAACGAAATAAAAAGAAGAATATACAGAGAAAATGATACAAAAAAAACTGATATAGTAATCACAGAAATAGGCGGAACTATTGGAGATATAGAATCATTGCCATATATTGAAGCTATAAGACAGGTAAAAACAGAATTAGGACAAGATAATGTTTTGTATGTACATGTTACATTAATACCTTTTATAAGTTCATCTGAAGAGATTAAAACAAAACCAACTCAGCATAGTGTAAAAGAACTTATGCAAAGCGGCATTATACCTGATATTTTAGTATGCAGAACAAATAAACATTTAGAAGAATCTCATAAATCTAAAATAGCATTATTCTGCAACTTGCCGAAACAAAATGTATTTGAAAACTTTGATGAACCTAATATATATGCAGTACCATTAATGCTTGAAGCTCAGGGGCTTTCAGATGTGGTATGTAAGCATTTCAAATTAGAAACAGCGAAAATAGATTTATCTCATTGGACAGAATTGGTGGCTAAACAAAAAAATATAGCTATACAAAATGAAAAAGTTCGTATTGCTATAGTTGGAAAATATATATCTATGAAAGATGCTTATATATCATTGATAGAAGCCTTAAATCATGGCGGAATATACAACGATATAAATGTTGATATAAAATGGATAAATGCAGAAGAATTAGAAGATAAAGATGATATGTCAAAATATTTTGATGATATTAATGGACTTATTATACCTGGCGGATTTGGAGAGAGAGGAATAGAGGGAAAGATAAAAGCTATTAAGTATGCAAGAGAAAATAAAATTCCTTATTTGGGAATATGTTTAGGCATGCAGCTTATGAGCATAGAGTTTGCAAGGAATGTATTAAAACTTGAAGATGCAAACACAATAGAGATAAAAGAAAATTGTAAGAATCCAATAATTACTATGATGGAAGAGCAAAAGAAAGTTATGCTTAAAGGCGGAACTATGAGACTTGGTGCTTTTGAATGTAATATAAAAGAAGGTTCTTTAGCACATAAATTATATAACTCTACTATAATAAGCGAAAGACATAGACATAGATATGAGTTTAATAATAAATATATAGATAAAATGGAAAAAGCAGGATTTATAATTACAGGAAAAACAAAAGATGCTGATTTGGTTGAAATATCAGAAATAAAAGACCATCCATTTATGATAGGAGTTCAGTTTCACCCAGAATTGAAATCAAGAATAACAAACCCGCATCCTATATTTGTTGGATTTATAGAAGCTGCTAAAAAATTTAAAAACAAGTGATTTTTGATTTGAATTATAAATACTAACAATTTTTAAGTTTGTTTAAATTTAGTTTTTATTTTTTTAATGTTTTCGGGGACTAGTCCCCCTGCGAAGCGTACCCGCAGGGTAGAACCCCTACTTCTTTTATTAGTATAAAAGAAGCAAAAGAACTGCATTTAACTAAATTATCTTTTTATGTATAGACTAAATATCTTACGTTTATTATATTACTAACATATGAAGTTAAAACGTTTGCTCTTTCGCGAAGCGTGCCCGAAGGGCGAAAACTTTTTGCTACGGGAAAAAGTTGAATAAAAATAAAAACATAAATGATAGTTGTTTAGTTACATAAAAAATCATTTGCTTTTAAAATTGTTCCATTTCTCTTTTATGCTATTAGAACTTAGCATTAATTCTCTAAGTTTTTCTCTGTCTTTACTTTGCAATGCTTTTTGAAAATCCTCTAATCTTTTTATATATTCTTCCAAAGATAAAGATAAATACTCTGAATTTCTTGCAAAAAGTTCGCTCCACATATTAGCATCTATTGTACCTACTCTTGTATGATCCCCCAAACTATTTCCTTCAAAACCAAGCGAAGCTAAAAAATCTTTATGATTAACTATAGAGCATGCTATTATATGCATAAGCTGACTAGTAAAAGCTATCATTTTATCATGTTCTTTTTCTGTTGATACAATTATATTTTTACAGCCTATATTTAAAGCCAAATCTTCTATTTTTTTTATGTCTTCTTTATTTGCATTATCATTAGCTATTATTATGGCAT
>CAKVCJ010000340.1 GCA_934725655.1 uncultured Brachyspira sp. | reverse complement strand
CCTCCTGATTTGCTTAACACAACAAAAGGATGCATGTTTTATGACAGATGCAAAGAGAGAATTGATAAATGCAAAAATGAAGAGCCTATTTTTAAAAATATAGCAAATTCTCATCTATGTGCTTGTCATTTATCTAATTAGTATTATTTTTATATTCTTTATAAGTTATATAAGCACTATTACTATATATAATCTCCATATTATTAGTAGAATTGAAAGCTTCATTATTGTAAATAGATATTATATGATATTTTATATGAGAATTACTGTCAGCTACAAAATTTTTATCATCTATTTTTAAAAGCAATGAAGGATAATTACTATTAGTTGAAATATCAAAAGATTTTCCATTGGCATCTTCTTTTATTTTATTTATATGAGGAATCATAAAATTCCATCCCGTTTTATTTTCATTCCTATACAAATGTTTTATTTCTATATAAACTGCTAATGGATTAAATAATATAAATGCCAAAAATAGATTAAATATTTTTTTCCCTTCAATTTTCTTTGCTAAATATATTAAAGGTATAAAAGTTAATGGATATATATTGAGAAAATATCTCGCCCTCGCTGCACCTAAATTTAGTATCATAAATAAACTTATCGTAATTATAATATAAAGAAAATATATTAATGCACTTTCTTTAAATATTAAATTCTCTTCATCTTCTAATCTCTTTTGAAAAAAATCTTTTAAAAGTAAAATAAAAGCAAATAATCCTATTATTATAGATATAATATAAAAAACAAAACTAAATATAAGAGTTATATCGCCATTAAACCAATGAGCAAATATTGCTGATATGCTATTTCCATAATTAGCATTAGGTTCATTAGTAGGAAAGAACAGTATAGACCATATTTGAGGGGGTTGTATTATTGGGTTAGATTTATCTCTCAATGAAATTGCATTTATAAAATTTGGGAAACCATTATTTATTTCAGATATTAAATAAGGCAAATATAATAGAAAAGATATAAATACCCCTATAGATAATGGAATTATATATTTTTTTGTATTTTTCCACCTTATGATTAAATAGGATATAATAGTTGGTATTAAGTTAAAAAAAGTAGCCATATGTCCCATTGCTTCTAAAGCTAATATTGGAAATATTAATACGGCATAAAAATAATTAAACTTTTTTGCTGTTATATATTCTAATATTATAGGAATTGATATAAACGATAAAATAAATGCTGTATGAGGATTATAAAATTTATTACTTACGGTAAAGAAAGTTATATTAACAAAAATCATAGATGTCATTATTGCTAATATTTTTAATCCGAATTTTTTATAAATCCATACTAAGAATATGCATGAAAATAATGTCATAGCTATTCCATATAAAATCCTAGCCAAATCAAGATTTTCACCAGATAAAAAGTAAAAAAACATATATTCTAAATAAAAATACCCGCCAGGTATACGTGCAGTATCTTTATATAGCTCTTTTGAATTATCATAAGGATTGCCTATATATGTACCGCCTTCTAATAAAGCACCTGTTACGGGGAAAATTTTATTATCATAATATTGTCTCATATGATAATAATGTTCTATCATATCAGAGTTTAGGGAATATATATTAGCTAATTGTACTCTTGTAAATATACCAACTATTACTGAGAATAAGATAATTATTAAGTATATATAATTATATTTTTTCATAAAAATCCATAAATTTAATATTGCGAATTATATTACATATTAATACATAAATCAATATATAAAACTATAATGCCGCAAATTATAACTAAAAAACAAAATATAATTTCTATAAAATAAAAAAGATTATTACAATAAAAAATCTATATACTTGATTTCTATGTTAGAATATATTAATATAAAACAATCAAATATTGTGAAGAGATTCTAATGAGTAATAGTGTAATATTAAAACTTGAAAATGTAAAAAAATATTTTAAGCCTCATAGCAGCATAATAGAAAGTTTAATAAAAAAAACGAAAGAAATTAAAGCTGTAGATAATGTAAGTTTAGAAATAAAAAGAGGTGAAATACTTGCCATTATAGGGGAATCTGGAAGCGGAAAAACTACTATAGGCAAATTAATAATGAAATTAATAGAGCCTACTTCTGGAAACATTATATTTGAAAATGAAAATATTGATAATTTTGATAAAGAAAAAATAAAAAAATACAGACAAAATGTGCAGATGATATTTCAAGACCCTTATGCCTCAATGAACCCAAGGTTTAAAAT
>CAKVCJ010000339.1 GCA_934725655.1 uncultured Brachyspira sp. | reverse complement strand
TATAAGTGCCGGGCTGACCAGGTGTTGCCTGAGTAAATGAAGGCTCTCCTGCACCTCTTAAAATTTCATCAACAAGTTTTTTTCTGTCTATCAAAAAATTCATTGCAAATCTTACTTCTTTTATAGCTAAAGGATTAAAATGAGTTTTACCGTCTCTTGTAGTAACTGTATAAGGGGTTTTATTTGGAACAGGATTAAAAAGCAAAGACCAAGAACCAGAAGGCACAGCATAAGTATCAAGTTTCTCCAAATCGCTTTCACTTAATGATAAATATGTGCTTCCGTCTATACCGCTAGCCATCAAATCAGCACGGCCGTCTGCTACATCTTTAATGGCTATTGTGATGTCGGTTCTCACTTCATATATTATCTTATCTATTAATGCTCCGCCTCTGTCTATTTCTCTTATTTCTTCTTGGCTCTTATTAGAACATGAAATTAATATAGTGAATATTATTAAAAAAAAGAATTTATTATTATATTTCATTTTAATCCCCAGTTATATGCAATAATACTACTTAACATAATATATAACATAAGAAATAAATGTCAACAAAATATAATAGCTATGACACATTTTATTTATTTTCTATATTAATGATAGTATAATCATTAGTTTTATTTAATATCCATTTTGTAGCAACTATTCTTTTTAAAAAATTTTTATTATGGCTTACTATAAGCAAAGCACAATTAAAAGAAAATAAAGCTTCTTCTAGACGATCTATAGAATCTATGTCAAGATGATTAGTAGGCTCATCTAATATTATAATATACGGATTTTTTATAACTGCCATACCAAGCATTATTTTACGCATTTCACCAGGGCTATGATTTAATGAATTAATAACAGATTTAGCATTGCTTCCAAGTCTGTTTACAAAGCTCATTAAAAAGCCCAATGATTCATGATTTAATGCTTTTATATTATTAAAAGTGTCATTCCAATCGTCTCTGTCTATATCTTGAGGAATATATACTATTTTCTCTTTACTTATAGAATTATCATACATTGTTTTTAGTATGTAATTTAATAAAGTAGTTTTGCCTGCACCATTTACTCCTTCAATACATACTCTAGTGTTTTTCTTTATTATAAGTTCAGGATTTTTAAAAACTATATTATTTATTTTTGTTTCTCCAGCTTCAAGATAAAATAAAAACTTCCCTTTATATTTTTCTCCTATAAACTCCATATTCATAACTTCTCTTTTTTTTATATATAGAGCCTCTTTTGCTACTATACTTTTATTATATAAACTTTTTGCCTGCTTAGCTTTTGCAGCAAGTTTTGCATCTTTTCCTGTAAGTCTTGCAGCATCAACTTTTGCTTTAGCATCATGGTCTTTTTTATCTATATGTCTTTTACTTCCAAATTTGCTTTTTTTAGCATCTGACTCATTTTGAAGTTTTTTATATCTATTTTCTAATATTTTAGCTTTTTTCTTACTTTCTTCATATAAACTAAAATTATAATTTTCCTCTTCTTTTTCATAGCATCTGCATTGCGTATAATTGCCTATTCTTACTTTGCACTCCCCATTTCTTATAAATATGCATTTAGAAACTAATTCATCAAGAAAATCAATATCATGACTAATAATTATAACAATACAATCAAGCCTTTTTATAACATTAATAAGTATATCTTTACATTCATTATCAATATGATTAGTAGGTTCATCTAATACTAATATATCAGGATTAGAATATAATGCAGAAGCTATTTGAAGCCTTTTTCTCTCTCCAAAACTAAGAGTATCAAACCTATATAAATAACTATAATCTATTTTAAATATTGATGTTAAATATCCTGAATATGAACTGTTATCATAAAATAAACTTTCAGCATTATTGGGCAAATCAACACACTCTTGATTACAGTAAGCACTTATAATATTTTTATTTGAATATTCTATACTTCCAAAATTAGGCTTTAATATACCTGTTATAAGTTTAGCAAGCGTAGTTTTACCGCATCCATTTTCGCCTACTATTGCAGTGCAGGTACTATCTATATGAAAAGAAACATCATTTAATATATTATCAGAACTATCATAAGAAAAAGAAACTTTATTGAATTTTACAAACATATATTAACCCCTCATAAAAAATAATTAATTTGGGGCTGACCCAGATAACTAAAATTTATTAAATTTTAGTTATGAAACGCAGTAAATTAAGTCAAGAAAAACAATTAAAATTAATAGAACATTTTGTAGCAGGAACTACAGCAAGG
>CAKVCJ010000338.1 GCA_934725655.1 uncultured Brachyspira sp. | reverse complement strand
ATCTAAATATAGCAGCTCAAAAGTGGATTTGAAAATTCTTGGTATAAGAGTATTAATTGTATATGGACTGACTTATGTATTATCGCTTGCAATTACCGCAATTATAGCCCAAAAATATTATCATGAAGAGATAAAACTAAAAGAAGATATTAGAGAGACTATAACAACAATATTAGTAGTGTTTATTACTCTGGTATTAATAGCATTCGTTTTAATAGCAATAGTAATATATATGGAAAGTAATAGAGAATATTTAGCTTTCAGCGGAGTGATTTTCGGTTTTATAGCCTGTATTATCATTAGGAAAATATCATAAATTTATTAGTATTCTAAAAAATTTTAATTTCATCTATTTTTTATCAACTTTTTCCCGCAGCAAAAAGTTGCAAAAAGTGCAAGATATAAAATTAGTACTAAATCATACTAAAATTGTTTTGCATGTAATATAAACTATTAATTTAAGCTAAAATATAGCCCTTTTGCTTCTTTGGGGCACCAAAAGAAGTGGGGTGCGGGGCAAAGCCCTGCAGATAGTTAAAATTTAAAAAAATTATTTTTGACAAAATATAGTTGTTTAGGTATATACTAATTTTTTTTATTTTAATAATTATATATATCAAATTATTATATTGCATTTTTATATTTACTTCAATTTTTGGTTTAATAGTTTTATTTTACGCTTACAATAAATTAAGTCAATTTATAATTCAATAAACATATATACCGTATTGACAAAAAAGGTATATATAATAATATAATGATGAGGATTATGGAAAAGTAAAATTATACTAATATAAATATTTATATAATCATAAATAAAAAAGTATTGTCTTTATATTTTTCTAATCATAATATCTATAAAGGCTTAAAATGAGTAAAAAAGAATCTGAAAAATCTATAATAATTTTTGCAATATTTTTGTTTTCACCTATTATAATACCTCCTACTCTTATAATATTATTTTCTTACAGAGATACAAATATAGGATTTGCAAAAGAAGTAGAAATAAATATAAAAAATGATTTATATTTACAGGTATTATACCAAATACAAAGAATGAAATTAAGAAATTCTACAGAACAATGAAAGAGGATAAAAAAAGTTTGCTATTTGCACTTTTTTTATTTGCAAATGTTATTACTATAACATTTTTATGTGTTATTAATGCTAAAAGTAAAATAGAATATTTAGCATTTAGTGCAATAATTTTTAGAAAAATATTAGATACTTTCTTAGAAAAATATTCATAAATATATAGAGTAAAATATAAGGCAATTATGATAAGAAAGAGAAAAGATAAAGAAGAAAATATTTATGAAAGATATTGTTTTTAATTTAATATACAAAATCAATATACCAGAAAATGATTTATTTAGAATAGCAGCATTATTTTTATGCTCTTTTATAATAGTGTTTTTAATATTACTTTTAATTAAAGGAATTGGTGAAACAGTAGGAGATGGTGATAGTGTAATAGGTTTGGCAATAGCTATAATATTAATAATAGCGTTTTTTGTAGTATCAGTATTTTTTATAATAAAATATATTGAAAATACTTATGAATACATATTTATAGCTATTGGTGTTATAACGGCATTATTCAATATAAATGAAGATAATATAAAAAAGACATTAATTGCTGCTTTTGTATTTTTTCTTATACTTTTATATGCATCATTTTTTAATGCTCCGTCAACGATAAATGATGCCTCTATAAGCAATAAAGCAAGTAATTATACTAATAATTTGAAATCAACTTTATCAATTCAAAAGGATATTACTGAAGCTATATTAGGGGCTTCAAATATTTTTACTATGGTTTTATTTGGGGATATTAGATTAAAAGATGCTGTAATTATAGGCTTAATTTTAATTTTATTAATAATTATATTTAGTTATGTATTAAAAAAATTAGAAAGAAAAAAATAAAATAGGAATTGTAATATTTTTTATTAATTATTTAATTTATATAAAAAAATAATTTATAATAAAATATTAGAAATAATATAAAGTATAGTTTATTTATAGGTATGATGATGATATTTTTATATACAAAATATATAAAAATATGTTCTTCTTATTAAAAATGTTTTAAAATCTATTGACATAAAATGAAAATAGTAATATAATTGATTACCACTTAAAATATAAGTAGTCTAAATTTCGGAGATATAAAAATGGCAGGTAATAAAGTAAAAACCGAACAAATACATTTACAATGCACAGAATGTAAAAGAAAA
>CAKVCJ010000337.1 GCA_934725655.1 uncultured Brachyspira sp. | reverse complement strand
GGTGCTGCCACTTTCATAAGTTGATATAATGAATCAGGCATTGTTATATATTTAGGTGAATATATATTAAATCTTGCATAAGCTCCTAATATAACTTCCACTCTGTCATTTACAGGCTGATTATATTCAAGCATAAATTTCATACTGAGCATTAGAGGATTCATATTTTTTATCATAAAATCAGTAACGATTATCTCTCCAATTTCAGGAAAACCAGGCATCTCTTGGTCAAAATAAGCTAAATATTCAGGTGATAAATCTGCTATCAATTTACCTCCTATATGGAGCCCTAATGATAATCTGCTGTTTAAGAAATATGCTTTAGTACCAACACCAAAACTTATTACAGGAGCATAATTTACATTTATATAAGCAGCTGCTTTTACTCCTTCTATTTCATTGCCTGCCACCTGACCAGCAAATCCGTTTCCAACCCCTATAGAAGCAAATAAACTCATACCGCTGAATTTATCAGGGTCTAATCCGCCGAACCATCTTTTAGAACCAAATAAATAGCCAAGTTCAGCTTCTCCGTCCATAGTGTATCCTATTGAACCTTTCATATAAGCAGCACCTATTTTCTTTAAATCTTCATTGCTTATTGAAGGCATAGTTGCTGTGCCGTTAAAATTTGCCTTTAATGCCCATACAAATCCTTCATCAAATGAATAAAGACTTAATGTCATAACAAAAAACATTATAATAAAATTTAGTCCCTTTCTCATAAATATAAACTCCATTCATTGCTTATTTATAATTAAAAGCATATAGCATATTTAATATAAGTAAATATACATAATGCAGTTTTTGTCGAAAAATTTATTTTATTATATAAGTTTTTATGTAATAATAAAACATTTTATACATATTTTACTACATTATTTTGTTTTTGTATATTATTTTTTATGCATTTTTTAATAAGTGTCTATTATATTATCGTAATTTTGAATACATATTTTGATAAAACAAGAAAAAAATTAATACGATTTATGCAATTAACATAATATAGGTAACATAATATGAATAACATAATATAGATATTAATATTGATTAATTATAAAAAACAATATATTATAAAAATAATACTATGTTTAGGAGTTTTTAACATATGAGCGATAATTCTATAAAATATAGTTCGCCTGGTAATTTAATTTCATTTGAAATTAATAAAAATTATAGCATATCAAATTTTAATGTAGATGAGAGCCTTTTAGATAAAAGTCAAAAAGAGCTTTTAGAAGAGATGATTGTGTCTAGTATGAATGATGCTATTTCGAGAGTAAAAGATTTGAATGTTGATGAAAATAATAATTATAAAAATCCTTTTAATGCTCTTAAAGATATGGATAAAGCATTTGCTGATATAACAAAGATGACTACAATAAAATATGATGAAAATGGAAAGCCGATTATTAATATATCATTAGATGCTATAAATCCAGATATTATATCGAGAGTAAACGATATTATTAATAATAATAATGATGATAAGGATAAAAATTGAGCGGTATTGATTCTTTAGATAAGCTTACGCAGATGATAGCGAGACTTCCTGGAATAGGGGGAAGGAGTGCCATGCGTATTGCTTTGTATTTATTTGACAGTGATGATGAATATTTAAATGAGCTGTCTAATTCTATTTTGTCACTGCATAAAAATATAAAGCTTTGCAGGGAATGTTATTCTTTGAGTGAGAATGATATTTGCAATATATGTGCAAGTGATAAAAGAGACAGAACAAAGTTATGTGTAGTGGAATCTTATACAGATATGATTGCCATTGAAAAAACAGAAGAATACAATGGGCTTTATCATGTTTTGGGAGGATTAATAGCTCCGCTTAAAGGGGTAGGGGTTTCAGACATAAGAATAAAAGAATTAATCGATAGAATCAAAAATAATAATACAATAGAAGAAGTTATTATAGCATTTGGAGCTTCATTAGAGGCAGATACTACGGCATCATATATAAACAAGAGTTTGAGAAATAATAATTTTGATAAAAAGATAAGCCGCATTACATATGGCATATCATTAGCAAGCGATATTGAAAATGCAGATTCGCGTTCATTAGCAAGAAGCATTGCAGATAGAGTAGTTATGCAGTAGGGTAGTATATAGTAAAAAATTTTAAGTTTATTGAAATCTGTTTTTTATTTTAATTATTTTCGGGGACTAGCCCCCGCCCACCACCAGTTCTTTTACCGAGTAGGTACCTTTCGGTATTGGTATAAAAGAACCTCATATCCTTCGGATACGCTTCGCGAAG